>CBINDH010000370.1:0-2772 GCA_966249365.1 uncultured Xylanimonas sp.
GAGCAGTCGATGTTCCACGAGATCGACCAGGACAAGATCGACCGCGTCCGCGGTATGGACATCACGGTCGTGACGACGGCGAACACCGACGACGAGGGCCGTTCCCTGCTCCGCCGTCTCGGCTTCCCCTTCAAGGAGGAGAACTGACATGGCGAAGAAGGCCCTGATCAACAAGGCCGCCGCGAAGCCCAAGTTCGCGGTCCGCGCCTACACCCGGTGCCAGCGCTGCGGTCGGCCCCACTCGGTCTACCGCAAGTTCGGCCTGTGCCGTATCTGCGTCAGGGAGATGGCCCACCGCGGCGAGCTCCCCGGCGTGACCAAGAGCAGCTGGTAACACCTACGACGTCGAAGGTCCGGCCGGGACCGTGCGGCACGTCCGCACTGCGCCGGCCGGAAACCGCGACGAGGAAGGGCAAGAGCCCAGATGACGATGACTGACCCGATCGCAGACATGCTCACGCGTCTGCGGAACGCCAACTCGGCGCACCACGACACCGTGACGATGCCGTCCTCCAAGCTGAAGATCAACATCGCTGAGATGCTTCAGAAGGAGGGCTACATCGCCGGTTTCGTCGTCGAGGACGCGAAGGTGGGCAAGAGCCTCACCATCACCCTGAAGTACGGCCCGAACCGCGAGCGCGCCCTGTCGGGCATCCGCCGCATCTCGAAGCCGGGTCTTCGCAAGTACGCGAAGTCGACGGAGCTCCCCAAGGTCCTCGGTGGCCTCGGTGTCGCGATCCTGTCGACCTCCTCCGGCCTCCTCACCGACCGCCAGGCTCAGGCCAAGGGCGTCGGTGGCGAGGTCATCGCCTACGTCTGGTAATCGGAAAGGAGATAAGCCATGTCTCGAATCGGCAAGATCCCCGTTCCGGTTCCCGCCGGCGTGGACGTCACCATCTCGGGCTCGCTCGTGACCGTCAAGGGCCCCAAGGGCACGCTTGAGCACGTCGTCCCCGCCCCCCTCACGGTCGCTCAGGAGGACGCCACGCTGGTCGTGACGCGTCCGAACGACGAGCGTGACTCCCGCGCGCTGCACGGCCTGACGCGCACGCTGCTGGCGAACATCGTCACCGGCGTGACCCAGGGCTACGAGAAGAAGCTCGAGATCGTCGGCACGGGTTACCGCGTCGCCGCCAAGGGCAACACCCTCGAGTTCGCGCTCGGCTTCTCGCACCCGGTCGTCGTCACCGCTCCCGAGGGCATCACGTTCTCGGTCGAGAGCCCCACCAAGTTCACGGTGGCCGGCATCTCGAAGCAGCAGGTCGGCGAGGTCGCGGCGAACATCCGCAAGATCCGCAAGCCGGAGCCGTACAAGGGCAAGGGCGTGCGGTACGCCGGCGAGGTCGTCCGCCGCAAGGTCGGAAAGGCTGGTAAGTGATGGCTATCAAGATCCTGGGCAAGGGCAAGGCCGTCGCTCGTCAGCGCCGTCACCTGCGCCTGCGCAAGAAGATCAGCGGCACCGCTGCTCGTCCCCGCCTCGTCGTGACGCGCTCGAACCGCCACATGGTGGCTCAGGTCGTCGACGACACGGTCGGCAAGACCGTCGCGTCGGCGTCGACCCTCGAGGCCGACCTGCGTGCCTTCGACGGCGACAAGGTGGCCAAGGCCCGCAAGGTCGGCGAGCTCGTCGCCGCGCGCGCCAAGGCCGCTGGTGTCGAGTCCGTGGTCTTCGACCGCGGTGGGAACAAGTACCACGGTCGAGTGGCCGCCGTCGCCGACGGTGCCCGCGAGTCGGGTCTGGCGCTGTGATGACGACCAACGCACGGAAGATGAGGAACCTCTGATGGCTGCAGGGCAGCGCACCGGCGCCCCCCAGGGCGCCAACGAGAGCAACAACGACGGCCGCCGCAGCAACCGCCGCGACGACCGCCGCAACGACCGCCGCGAGGCGGAGAAGTCCGCGTTCGTCGAGCGCGTCGTCACGATCAACCGCGTGGCGAAGGTCGTCAAGGGCGGCCGCCGCTTCAGCTTCACCGCGCTCGTCGTGGTGGGCGACGGTGACGGCACCGTGGGTGTCGGCTACGGCAAGGCCAAGGAGGTGCCCGCGGCGATCGCCAAGGGTGTCGAGGAGGCGAAGAAGAACTTCTTCCGCGTCCCCCGCATCCAGGGCACCATCCCGCACCCCACCCAGGGTGAGGCCGCTGCCGGTGTCGTGTTCCTGCGTCCGGCCTCGCCGGGTACCGGTGTTATCGCCGGTGGTCCGGTGCGCGCCGTCCTGGAGTGCGCGGGCATCCACGACGTCCTGAGCAAGTCGCTCGGCTCGTCGAACTCGATCAACATCGTCCACGCGACGGTGCAGGCGCTCAAGCAGCTCGAGGAGCCGGCCGCCGTGGCCGCGCGTCGCGGGCTGGCGCTCGAGGACGTGGCCCCGGCCGCGCTCCTGCGTGCGCAGGCCGCCGGCATCGCGGCGAAGAAGGACGCTGCCGAGAAGGTGGGTGCGTGATGGCTCGTCTCAAGGTGACCCAGACCAAGTCCGCCATCGGCGGCAAGAAGAACCAGCGCGAGACGCTGCGGACCCTGGGCCTCAAGCGGATCGGTGACACCGCCGTCAAGGAGGACCGTCCCGAGATCCGCGGCATGGTCAACACGGTCTCGCACCTGGTGACCGTCGAGGAGGTCGACTGACCATGGCTGAGACCAAGAAGGCCGCGGCCGCTGCTGAGGAGACCACCTCGGTCAAGCCGCTGAAGGTGCACCACCTGCGTCCTGCCGACGGTGCCAAGACCGCCAAGACCCGCGTGGGTCGCGGTGAGGGCTCCAAGGGCAAGACCG
>CBINDH010000371.1:0-2760 GCA_966249365.1 uncultured Xylanimonas sp.
CAAGCCCTGCCCGCGGTTCCGCGCGGGCGCCGGCGCGACGGTCACCGGCGCGGCCGCGGCCCGCCGGGCGGCGCGCTCCGCCACGGCCTGGTGGCGCGCCGCGCTCACCGGCCGGGGCGCCCGCGCGGGCGGTTCCGACGTGGCAGCCCTGCTCGGCGGCGCGGCCGCCGTCGGGCCCTACCGACCCGGGTGGGACGTCGTCACCGACGCGCTGACCCACCTGGCCGGGCGGTCGTCCGTGGCCGACCTGCGCGCGGCCCGTGTCCCGGTGTGGCTGGTCAACGGTTCGCGCGACCACCTGCGGCTCGAGGAGCAGCGACACCTCGCCGCGGCGTACCAGGGCGCGCTCGTCGTCGTCCCCGGGGCGGGCCACGACGTCAACTCCGACGCCCCTGAGGCGTTCAACCGCGTGCTGAGCCGGGCGCTCCACGACTTCGCGAGGCCGCACCCTTTCCTCCGCGCGTGACCCACCGCTCGCACCCGGTGCGAGACTGGGTCACATGAGCGAGACCCCCGCCCCCGCCGAGAAGTCCGAGTCCGACCACCGCAACCGGCCGCACTCGCAGGCGTTCGTCGACTTCATCACGTCCCGCTGGGCTCCGCGCCCGGACCTCGGCATCCAGCCGTCACCGGCCGTGCCGTTCACCGCCGCCCGCCGGGCACGGCTCGCCGCCGAGCTGCCCGGCGCGCGCCTCGTGATCCCCGCGGGCCCGCTCAAGACGCGCTCCAACGACACCGACTACCGCTTCCGCCCCCACTCGGCGTTCGCGCACCTGACCGGTCTGGGCACGGACCAGGAGCCCGACGCCGTCCTCGTCATCCATCCGGTCGCCCAGGGCACCGGTGACGACGGCGGCGACCACCACGCCGTGCTCTACGTGCGCCCGCTCGCCGCGCGCGACACCGAGGAGTTCTACGCCGACTCCCGCTACGGCGAGTTCTGGGTCGGAGCACGCCCGTCGCTCGACGACGTCACCACGCTGACCGGCATCGAGGCCCGGCACATCGACGAGCTGCGCGACGCGCTCGCCAAGGACGTCGGCGCCGGTGTCGTGCTCCTCGTCCTGACCGGCGCGGACGAGGACGTCGAGACCCTCGTCGAGGCGTGCCGCGCGGAGGCCGGTGCAACGTCGTCGTCGGAGGCCGGGGCGTCGGCGGAGAAGGCGCTCGAGGACAAGGACCTCGTGCGGGCCGCGAGCGAGCTGCGCCTCGTCAAGGACGAGCACGAGATCGAGCAGATGCGCGAGGCGGTGGACCGGACCATCGAGGGCTTCGCCGAGGTGGTCAGGGCTCTGCCCCGCGCCGTCGCGCACCGCCGCGGCGAGCGCGTCATCGAGACGACGTTCGACGCGCACGCCCGCCTCGAGGGCAACGCCGTCGGCTACGAGACCATCGCCGCCGCGGGTGAGCACGCCACCACGCTGCACTGGATCACCAACGACGGCGAGGTCCGCGAGGGCGAGCTCGTGCTGCTCGACGCGGGCGTCGAGATCGAGTCGCTCTACACCGCCGACGTCACGCGCACCCTGCCCGTGAGCGGCACGTTCACCGAGGTGCAGCGTCGCGTCTACCAGGCGGTGCTCGACGCCGCGGACGCCGCGTTCGCGGCCGCGAAGCCGGGCGTGCGCTTCCTCGACGTGCACGAGGCCGCGATGAAGGTCATCGCCGAGCGGCTCGAGGAGTGGGGCCTGCTGCCCGACGGCGTCACGGCCGAGGTCGCGCTGACGCCCGAGGGGCAGCAGCACCGCCGCTGGATGGTGCACGGCACCTCGCACCACCTCGGCCTCGACGTGCACGACTGCGCGCAGGCCCGCAACGAGCTGTACCGCGAGGGTCTGCTGGAGCCGGGCATGGTCTTCACGATCGAGCCGGGCCTGTACTTCAAGGCCGACGACCTCGCCGTCCCGGAGGAGTACCGCGGCATCGGCGTCCGCATCGAGGACGACGTCCTGGTCACGGCCGACGGCAACGAGAACCTCTCGGCGGCCCTCCCCCGCGACCCGGACGCGGTCGAGGCGTGGATGGCATCGCTGCGCTGACCCGCTGTACGGACCCGCGCTGACGCGTCCGCGGACGCCGTGCGCCCGGGCCGCCCGCACCGGCTCGTGTGGCCCGGCGATCGTCGAGGCGCGGGCGCGCGCGTCCAAGGTGTCACTCCGCGGCGTCACGGCGCCGGGGCGTCGTCGACAGGGCCCCGGCCGGGCGAGTTGTGCACAGACGCGCAGACCACGGGCGCGCCGGGCGGCTCGGGGCCGTCACCATGGCCGGCATGCTCTCGGAACCCGGGATCCTCATCGCGCGCGAGCACGACAGCGCCGCACTCGCCCGCGCGCTGCGCCGCGGCGAGGTCGAGCGGCTGCGCACCGGCGCGTACCGTGTGGTCGCCGCGGACGGCGTCGGCCCCGCGTATGCGTCCGACGTCACCGCACGCCTCGTCGCTGTGCACCGGCAGCTCCGGGCTCCGCACGCGTTCAGCCACCTGAGCGCGGCTGTCGTCTGGGGCCTGCGCCGGTGGTCCGAGCCCACCCGCACCCACGTCGTCCAGGCATACCGGGCGTCCAGCAGGGCCGCCGACGACGTCGTCCGGCACTTCGCACCCGTCGACCACGAGGTGACCGAACGGCACGGGCTGCCGGTGACGTCGCTCGCTCGCACGGTCGTGGACTGTGCGACGACGCTGCACCCGCTCGAGGCGCTCGTCGTCGTGGACTCGGCGCTCGCCGCCGGGCTGGACCGCGACGAGGCACTGGAGCTGCTCCG
>CBINDH010000372.1:0-2726 GCA_966249365.1 uncultured Xylanimonas sp.
TCGCCGGGCGGCCCGAGTACTGGGGCGGGCCGCCGGCCATGACGACGATCACCGTCCGCTACCTGTCAGACCCGACGTCGGCCGTCAACGCGCGGCGCGCCGGCGACGTCGACTTGCTGTTCAACGCCGCGACGGGCGACCAGGTCCGCCAGCTCGAGCGGCTCGGCCAGTTCCAGGTCGTCGAGGGGACCTCGACCGGCGACGTGCTGCTCTCCCTCAACAACCGCGTGCCACCGTTCGACGACGTGCGGGTGCGCCGCGCCTTCGCCTACGCCATCGACCGGCAGGCCGTCATGGACACCGCCTCGGCCGGCTACGGGACGCTCGTCGCCGCGATGGTCACGCCGCAGGAGCCGTACTACGAGGACCTCACCGACCTGTACCCGTACGACCCCGACAAGGCGCGCGCGCTGCTCGCCGAGGCCGGCCAGACGAACCTCCAGGTGACGTTCGACGTCCCCAACCTCGCCTACGCGGCGACGGCGGCCGAGCTCATCGTGTCCCAGCTCGCCGAGATCGGGGTGCGCGCCCGGCTCGTGACCGACGAGTTCCCCGCCGTCTGGCTGGACAAGGTGTTCACGCGGCACGACTACCAGATGTCCGTCATCCAGCACTCCGAGGCGCGCGACCTGCTCACCGTGTTCCGCCAGGACTACTACCTGGGCTACGACGACACGGTCATCGCCCCGGTCGCGGCGGCCGCCGACGCGGGTACCCCGCAGGAGTACGTCGACGGCATGAAGCGGGTCGTCCGCCAGATCGTCGACGACGCGGGCGGTGTCGTCCTCTACCTCGCGCCGACCCTGGTGGTGGCCGACCCGGCCCTGGAGGGGATCCAGCCGAACGCGGTCACGGAGTCCATGGACCTCACGGCTCTGGCCTGGACGACGACCCCGGCTGCTCCAGCGGGCTGAGCCCTGTCGAAACCTGGAGGCCCAGCCCCTCCCGCTGGTTGAGCCCCGTCGAAACCTGCAGGCCCAGCCCCTCCCGCTGGTTGAGCCCCGTCGAAACCACCCCCGGCGCCGTCGTGAAGTGGTTTCGACGGGGCTCAACCAACCCACCGGTTTCGACGGGGCTCAACCAACCGACGGGTTTCGACGGGGCTCAACCAGCCCACCGGTTTCGACGGGGCTCAACCAGCCAGCTGGGTTCGACGGGGTTTCGACGGCGGCGAACCTGCAGGCTCGGGCAGGATGGGGGCGTGAGGGGTCGCGTCGCGTCGCTGGCAGGGCAGGTTGTGGCGACCCTTGCCCTGGCCAGCGTGCTCGTCTTCCTGGTGCTGCGCGTGCTGCCCGGCGACGCCGCCGTCGTCGCCCTCGGCGTCAACGCCACGCCCGAGGCCCTCGCGCAGTGGCGCGCCGACCACGGCACCGACCGCCCGCTCGTCGCCCAGTACGGCTCGTGGGTGGGCGGCCTGCTGCGCGGCGACTTCGGCACGTCGTTCGTCACGGGCAACGACCTGACCGTGCTGATCCTCGACCGGGTCCAGGTCACGCTCATCATCGTCGGGCTGGGCATGCTCATCGCGCTGCTGGTCGCGATCCCGCTGGGCACGCTCGCGGCCGTGAAGCACCGCTCGGCGTGGGGCACCGTCATCGCGGGCGCGTCGCAGGTGGGCGTCGCCGTCCCGAACTTCCTCGTCGGCGTGCTGCTCGTGTCGTTCGTCGCGGTGCGCGCGCGCTGGCTGCCCGCGGGCGGGTGGGTCCCGCCGGCCGTCGACACGGTGCAGTTCTGGCGGCACGCGATCCTTCCGTCGGTGGCCCTCGGAACCGTCCAGGCGGCGATCATCACGCGGTACGTGCGCTCGGCCGTGCTCGAGGTCATGCGGGAGGACTTCCTGCGCACCGCCCGCGCCGCGGGACACACACGGGCGAGCGCGCTGGTGCGGCACGGGCTGCGCAACGCCGGGGTGCCCGTCGTCACGGTGGTCGGCGTGCAGCTCGCCGCGATGCTCGTCGGCGCCGTCGTCGTCGAGCGCGTGTTCGTGGTACCGGGGCTCGGGTCGCTGCTGGTCGACGCGGTGCAGCAGCGCGACCTGCAGGCCGTGCAGTCGATCTGCATGATGCTCGTGCTGCTGGTCGTGCTGGTGAACTTCGTGGTCGACCTGCTGTACACGGTGCTCGACCCGCGGCTTCGGGTGGTGGGCCGATGAGCACGCCGTCCGTGCGCCTGACCGAGGCCGCCGCCGTCGGCCCCGAGCGGCGGCCCGGCGTGCACCCGCAGCTCGTCATCGGCGCGGTGCTGGTGCTCGCCGTCGTCGTCGTCGCGCTCGTCTCCCTCGTGTGGACGCCCTACGACCCCATCCACGCCGTCCCCGCCGACCGCCTCCAGGGGCCGTCGGCGCAGCACTGGTTCGGCACCGACCGCTTCGGGCGGGACGTGCTGTCGCAGATCATGGTCGGCGCGCGCCTGACCCTGTACGTCGGCGTGGTCGCCGTAGGCATCGCGGCCGTGGTCGGGGTGCCGGTCGGCATCGTCGCCGGCATGCGCGGCGGCGTGCCCGGGACGCTGCTCATGCGCGGCGCCGACGTGCTGCTCGCCTTCCCGGGTCTGCTGCTCGCGATCATCCTAGGTGACGCTCTCGGGGCCGGGACGACGACGGCGATGGTCGCCCTCGGCATCGGCGCGATCCCCGCGTTCGCCCGCGTGGCACGCTCCGGGACGCTCCAGGTCATGCGCACCGACTACGTGCTCGCCGCTACCGATAGCGACGACCTCGACGACCT
>CBINDH010000373.1:0-2701 GCA_966249365.1 uncultured Xylanimonas sp.
ACGGCCCGTGGCCGGCCGTCACGGCGCTCGCCACCGACGCCGACGTCCTCGTCGTCAACGACCCCGACCTCGTCCGCCGGCAGAACGCGCCGCTCGGGCGGCCCGCCTGGCTGGCCCTCGGGGCGCTCGCCGTCATGGTCGTGCTGCTCGCCACGGGCGTGACCTCGCCCGCGATCGCCGGGCTCGTCGGGGCGGGGCTCATGGGGCTCACCCGCGTCGTCACGCCCTACCAGGCCTACCGTGCCGTCTCCTGGGAGACCGTCGTCCTGATCGGCGGGCTCTTCCCGCTGTCGGTGGCGATCAGCGCGTCCGGGGGCGCCGACGTCGTCGCCGGGTACATCGTCGACGTCGTCGCGGGCGCCGGGCCGCGCGTGCTGCTCGCGGTGCTGTTCGTGCTCACGCTCGTGCTCGGGCAGGTCGTGAGCAACACCGCGACCGTGCTCATCGTCACGCCCATCGCGCTCGCGGCCGGATCCGCCGCCGGCGTCGCCCCGGCGCCCGTGCTGATGCTCGTCGCCGTCGCGGGAGCGGCGTCGTTCCTCACGCCGATCGCCACCCCGGCGAACATGATCGTGATGGGCGCGGCCGGCTACCGCTTCGGCGACTACTGGAAGCTCGGCCTCGCCGTGACCGCCACGTGGTTCGTGGTCGCGGTCGGCCTCGTCCCCGTGTTCTGGACACCTTGATGACCCGCCCCGACGAAACCCTCTCGGAGGACCACGTGAGTGCAGACGCCACAGCCGCCAAGCCCACGGGCATGGCCCGGTTCCTCGACGGGATCGAACGCCTGGGCAACAAGGTGCCCAACCCGACCGTCCTGTTCCTCTACCTCATCGCGTTCATCGCGGTGCTGTCCGCGATCCTGTCGTGGGCCGGCGTCTCGGTGACCGAGGAGACGGTGGTCCCGGACAGGTCGCAGGTGCTGCTCGGCGAGATCAACGAGCACCTCGGCGGCAACTACTCGCTCTACGACTCCACGACGGGCGAACCCGCGACCACGCCCGAGTTCGTCGTCGAGACCACCGAGTTCCCGATCCGGAACCTGCTGTCGATCGACGGCCTACGGTTCTTCTTCGAGTCGTTCGTCGACAACTTCGCCGGCTTCGGCGTCGTCGCCGTCGTGCTCATCTCCATGGGCGGTGTCGGCGTCGCCGAGCACGCCGGGATGATGGGTGCGCTGATCCGGCGCATCGTCGCCGTCGCGCCGCCCCGCGCGCTGACGTTCATCCTCGTCCTCGTCGGCGTGGTCTCCTCCGTGGCGACCGACGCCGGCTACCTCATCCTCGTCCCGCTCGCCGCGGCGGCCTTCGCCTCCGTGGGACGCCACCCGCTCGCGGGCATGGCCGCGGCGTTCGCGGCGGTCGGCGCGGTGTTCGGCGTCAACCTGCTCATCACGCCGTCCGACTCGATGATCACCGAGATCACCAACGACGTGCTGTCCGGCATGGGGCAGCCCGAGCTCAACGTGACGCAGAACCTCTACTTCTCGATCGTCTCGTCCATCGTGCTCGCCGTCGTCGTCACGTTCTTCACCACGCGGTTCGTCGAACGCCGGCTCGGCCCGTACGACCCGGCCGAGGCGGGCGACGCCGCACCGGCCGAGGAGGTCGACGAGGCCGCCGAGAAGCGCGGGCTGCGGTACGCGGGCTGGACGCTGCTCGGCGTCGTCGTCGTCCTGCTCGCCATGACCCTGCCGCCCGGGGCCCCGCTGCGCGACCCCGAGACCGGCGACATCATCGGCACGACGCCGTTCATGTCGAGCCTGATCTTCGTCATCGCGCTGGCGTTCCTGCTGTGCGGCATCGCCTACGGCCGGGGAGCGGGGACGCTCAAGGGCGGGAACGCCATCGTCGGCGCCGTCGCCAAGACGTGGAGCACCCTCGCAGGGCTGCTCGTGATGTTCCTGATGATCGCCCAGTTCATCGCCCTGTTCAACTGGTCGAACATCCCGACGGTCGCCGCGATCGAGGCCGCCCACCTCCTCGAGCACGCGGCCGTGCCGGCCATCGTGCTTCTGGTCATCTTCATCCTGGTGATCGTCGTGCTCGACATCATCCTGCCGGGCCTGATCCCCAAGTGGGCGATCTTCGCCCCCGTCTTCCTGCCGATCTTCGCGACGCTCGGCGTCGCACCGCAGACGCTGCTCGCCGCCTACCGCGTGGGCGACTCGCCGTTCAACGTCATCACCCCGCTGATGGTCTACCTGCCGTTCATCGTCACCGTCGCCCAGCGGTACGTGAAGAAGGCGGGCCTCGGCACGGTCATCTCGCTGATGCTGCCGTACACCGTGGTGGTGCTCGTGAGCTGGCTCGTGCTGTTCGTCGCCTGGTTCCTGCTGGGCATCCCGTGGGGGCCCGACGCCCCCGTCCACCTGCCGTCCTGACCCGCTACCCGCACGACCGACTGGAGGTCCGCCATGGTCACGACTCCTCTGCCCACGCAGGCGCCCGTGGAACGCCTTGTCCCGTCCTGGTTCGCATCCACCACGGTGAGGGTCGGCACGGGCGCCGACGCCGACGCCGCGGGCTACCCGGTGCTCGGGGACGCGGAGGTCCCCGACGCGCTCGACAGCGACCTGGACGGGCTCTCCAAGGCCGGGTTCGAGCCGACGGTCGGGTCCGCCCTCGCGCAGCCGCAGCGGTCGGGGCCGGCGCGCGTCGCCGTCGGGCTCGGGTCGGACGGTGGAGCCGTGACCGCGGCC
>CBINDH010000374.1:0-2699 GCA_966249365.1 uncultured Xylanimonas sp.
GAACTGTGACCACCATCGTCGAGGGGACCCGCCGTCGCCGCGGCGGCGGTGCCGAGCGCGGGTTCAGCCGCGGCTTCCGCTGGATCTCGACGAGCTCGGGCGTCGTCCTGCTCGTCGTCCTCGCCGCCGTCGCGATCTTCCTCGTGGTGCAGGCGATGCCGGCGATCACCGCGGGCTCGGACGAGCTCGTCGCCCAGAACGTGCTGCCGCAGGGCATGACGTCGCTGTGGCAGCTCATCGTGCCGCTCGTCTTCGGCACGCTGCTGGCCGCGGTGCTCGCCCTGGCGCTCGCGACGCCGGTCGCCATCGGCATCGCCCTGTTCATCTCGCACTACGCGCCCCGCCGCCTGGCGTCGACGATCGGCTACGTCGTCGACCTGCTCGCCGCGATCCCGTCGGTCGTCTACGGCCTGTGGGGCGGGGCGGTGCTCGCGCCCGTCATCCGCCACGTCTGGAGCTGGATCGCCGAGGCGCTGAGCCTGCTGCCGTTCCTCGAGGTGCGTGCCACCGCGACGGGCCGCTCGATCGCCACGGCGTCGGTCGTGCTGGCGGTCATGGTGCTGCCGATCATCACGGCGGTCAGCCGCGAGGTCTTCAAGCAGACGCCGCGCCTGCACGAGGAGGCCGCGCTCGCGCTCGGCGCCACCCAGTGGGAGGTCGTCCGGACGGCGGTGCTGCCCTACGGCCGCTCGGGCGTGATCTCAGCCGCGATGCTGGGCCTGGGCCGCGCGCTCGGCGAAACGATGGCGGTGCTGATGATCCTCTCTCCCGGCATCCTCGTGAGCTTCCAGATCTTCGACGGCGGGCAGCAGCAGACCATCGCCGCGTTCATCGCCTCGCAGTTCCCCGAGGCGGCGGGCCTGCGCGTCAACGTGCTCATCGCGACGGGTCTCGCGCTCTTCATCATCACGATGCTGGTCAACATGGCGGCGCGCTGGATCGTCTCGCGCCGCAGCGAGTTCTCGGGAGCCAACTGATGACCGCCGTCACCATGCCTCCGGCGAGGACCAAGCAGGACGAGGTGCGCGCGATGCTCGCCTCGGCCGACGTCTCGCGCAAGCGCGTCGACCGCATCATGAGGGGTCTGATCTACGCGGCCTTCGGCGTCGCGATGGTCCCGCTCGTCTGGCTGCTGTGGACCGTCGTCGTGCGCGGCGTCGTCCGGCTGTCGCCGTACTTCCTGAGCGTGTCGATGCGCGGCGTGTTCGGCGGCATCGACGCGGGCGGCATCTACCACGCGATCGTCGGCACGGTCATCATCACGCTCATCGCCACGGTCATCTCCGTGCCCATCGGGCTTTTCACCGCGATCTACCTCGTCGAGTACGGCAAGGGCGGCCCGCTCGCCCGGGCGCTGACGTTCTTCGTCGACGTCATGACCGGCATCCCGTCGATCGTCGCGGGCCTGTTCAGCTTCACGCTGTTCTCGCTGTTCTTCGGTCCGGGCGTGCGCCTGGGCATCGCGGCGGGTGTCGCGGTGTCGGTGCTGATGATCCCCGTCGTCGTGCGCTCGTGCGAGGAGATGCTGCGGCTCGTGCCGAACGAGCTGCGCGAGGCGTCGCTCGCGCTCGGTGTTCCACGCTGGCTGACGATCGTCAAGGTCGTGCTGCGGACGTCGATCGCCGGCATCACGACGGGCGTGCTGCTCGCGGTGGCCCGTGTCATCGGCGAGACGGCGCCGATCCTCATCACGGCCGGGTTCGCCGACTCGATCAACTTCAACCCGTTCGAGGGCCGCATGATGACGCTGCCGGTGTTCATCTACACCCAGTACCGCGTCGGCCTCGTGCCCTGCGCCCCGACGGACGCCTACTGCGTGCCCGACATCAACTTCCTGCGCGCGTGGGCCGCCGCCCTGACCCTCATCGTCATCGTCCTGCTCCTCAACCTGCTGGGTCGTCTCGTGACCCGCTGGTTCGCGCCCAAGGTGCGCTGAGCCGAGTCTTCGCGAAAGAGAGAACCCAGATGTCCCAGCGCATCGATGTCAAGGACCTCAACATCTACTACGGCGACTTCCTCGCGGTGGAGGGTGTGTCGATGACGATCGAGCCGCAGTCCGTGACGGCGTTCATCGGCCCGTCCGGATGTGGCAAGTCGACCTTCCTGCGCAGCATCAACCGCATGCACGAGGTGATCCCTGGCGCGCACGTCAAGGGCGAGATCCTCATGGAGGGCGTCGACCTGTACGGGCCCGACGTCGACCCGGTGGCGGTGCGCCGCAACATCGGCATGGTGTTCCAGCGCCCGAACCCGTTCCCGACGATGTCGATCCGCGAC
This sequence comes from uncultured Xylanimonas sp., assembly GCA_966249365.1. GTDB lineage: Bacteria > Actinomycetota > Actinomycetes > Actinomycetales > Cellulomonadaceae > Xylanimonas. Next base: position 2,278 of record CBINDH010000374.1, read on the forward strand.
AACGTGCTGGCGGGCGTCAAGCTCAACAACAAGAAGATCGCGAAGTCCGACGCCGACGACCTCGTCGAGTCCTCGCTGCGCGGCGCGAACCTGTGGAACGAGGTCAAGGACCGGCTCGAGAAGCCGGGCTCCGGGCTCTCGGGCGGGCAGCAGCAGCGCCTGTGCATCGCGCGCGCCATCGCGGTCAAGCCGCAGGTGCTGCTCATGGACGAGCCGTGCTCTGCCCTGGACCCGATCTCGACCCTCGCGATCGAGGACCTGATCCAGGAGCTCAAGACCGACTACACGATCGTCATCGTCACCCACAACATGCAGCAGGCGGCGCGCGTGTCCGACAAGACGGCGTTCTTCAACATCGCGGGCACGGGCAAGCCGGGCCGGCTGATCGAGATGGACGACACCGCGACGATCTTCTCGGCCCC
>CBINDH010000375.1:0-2688 GCA_966249365.1 uncultured Xylanimonas sp.
CGCTACCGCGGTGACTTCGAGGAGCGCCTGAAGAAGGTGCTCAAGGAGATCCGCACCCGCGGCGACATCATCCTGTTCATCGACGAGATCCACACCCTCGTGGGTGCGGGTGCCGCCGAGGGTGCGATCGACGCCGCGTCGATCCTCAAGCCGATGCTCGCCCGCGGCGAGCTGCAGACCATCGGTGCCACCACGCTCGACGAGTACCGCAAGTACGTCGAGAAGGACCCGGCCCTGGAGCGCCGCTTCCAGCCGATCCAGGTGGCCGAGCCGTCGCTGCAGCACGCCATCGAGATCCTCAAGGGCCTGCGCGACCGGTACGAGGCGCACCACCGCGTGTCCATCACCGACGGCGCCCTGGTCACGGCCGCGACGCTGGCCGACCGGTACATCAACGACCGCTTCCTGCCCGACAAGGCGATCGACCTGATCGACGAGGCCGGTGCCCGCCTGCGCATCCGCCGCATGACGGCGCCGCCGGAGCTCAAGGTCCTCGACGAGGAGATCGCCGAGGCGCGCCGCGAGAAGGAGTCGGCGATCGACGAGCAGGACTTCGAGAAGGCCGCTGGCCTGCGCGACAAGGAGAAGCAGCTCACCGCCAAGCGGGCCGAGCGTGAGCGCGCCTGGAAGTCGGGCGACCTCGACACGGTCGCCACGGTCGACGAGGAGCTCGTCGCCGAGGTGCTCGCGATGTCGACCGGCATCCCGGTCGTCAAGCTCACCGAGGCCGAGTCGACGCGCCTGCTCCACATGGAGGAGGAGCTGCACAAGCGGGTCATCGGCCAGGACACCGCCATCAAGGCGCTGTCCCAGGCGATCCGCCGCACGCGTGCGGGCCTCAAGGACCCGAAGCGCCCGGGTGGCTCGTTCATCTTCGCCGGCCCCACCGGCGTCGGGAAGACCGAGCTGGCCAAGGCGCTCGCCGAGTTCCTCTTCGGCGACGAGGACGCGCTCATCCAGCTCGACATGTCCGAGTTCTCGGAGAAGCACACGGTCTCGCGCCTGTTCGGCTCCCCGCCCGGATACGTCGGCTACGACGAGGGTGGCCAGCTCACCGAGAAGGTGCGCCGCAAGCCGTTCTCCGTCGTCCTGTTCGACGAGGTGGAGAAGGCCCACGCCGACATCTTCAACTCGCTGCTGCAGGTGCTCGAGGACGGCCGCCTGACCGACTCGCAGGGTCGCGTGGTGGACTTCAAGAACACCGTGATCATCATGACCACGAACCTCGGCACGAAGGACATCGCCAAGGGCGTCCAGACCGGCTTCCAGGCCGGCGGCGACCTGGTGACCTCCTACGAGCGCATGAAGGCGAAGGTCAACGAGGAGCTCAAGCAGCACTTCCGCCCCGAGTTCCTCAACCGCGTCGACGACGTGGTCGTGTTCCCGCAGCTCACCCAGAAGGAGATCGTCGAGATCGTCGACCTCGAGATCGCCAAGCTGGACTCGCGCCTGCGCGACAAGGACATGGCCATCGAGCTCACGGACGCGGCGAAGAACCTGCTCGCGGAGAAGGGCTACGACCCGGTGCTCGGCGCCCGCCCGCTGAAGCGCGCGATCCAGCGCGAGATCGAGGACACGCTGTCCGAGAAGATCCTCTTCGGCGAGCTCAAGGCCGGCGAGATCGTCGTGGTCGACGGCCACGGCGAGGGGATCCTCGGCGAGTTCACGTTCGAGGGCAAGCCCAAGCCGTCCGGCAAGGAGCCCGTCGTGGTGGGTGCGCCGTCGGGCACGGACGTGCCGCGCTCGGGCTCGACCGAGCTGCCCCCGGGCCACGAGCTGCAGGCCGGCGCCTGACGCCGTCCGGCGACGTCTGACAGTCCCCCGAAGGCCCCGACCTCCCACCCGGGAGGCCGGGGCCTTCGTCTGCAGGGGGCGCCCACCTGGCGCCGACCTGGTGGGGGCGGCGGTCTGGGCGGCAGTTCGGTTTCCGGGCGGCCGTTCGAACTGCCGCCTAGAGACCAGACTGCCGCCCAGAACCCGTGCAGCGGTTCTGCCAGGGCAAGGGGGGTGACGGGAGGTGGGTCTTCGTCGCGCGGCGGGGGCGGGGGAGGGGGACCTGGCCCCAGACGGTTGTGGCCGGGTGTGGGCGCTCGTCAGTGCAGAAGGGCGAGCGCCGTCGGCGCCAGGTCCTCGACGGCGTCGATGACGCGCACCGCACCCGCCTGCACCAGCTCGTCGCCCGTCGGGTAGCCCCAGGAGACGCCCAGCGTGTCGATCCCGTGCTCGCGCGCGCCCGCGACGTCGTAGACGCGGTCGCCCACCATGAGTGCGGGGCCGCCCGCCCAGCCGACCGTCGCGAGCGCCTTGCCGATGACGAGCGCCTTCGAGCCGCTCTCGTCGAGCGGCGCACCGAAGACGCCGTCGACGAGCGGGGCCAGGCCGAAGCGCTCGACGATCGGCACCGCGAACACCTCGGGCTTCGACGTCGCGATCGCGAGCGTGCAGCCCTCCGCGCGGAGCGCCTCGAGCTGGGCCGGGATCCCGTCGAACACGGCGTTGTCCCACATGCCCGTCTCGCGGAACACCTCGCGGTACGCGGCGATGGCGTCCCGCACCCGGGGCGCGGGAACGCCGTGGGCGAGGAACGAGTCGCCGATGGCGGGCCCGACGAACGACTCGAGCGTGGCCCGGTCGGGCACAGGGATCCCGAGCCGGCGGTACGCGTACGCGACGGACGCGGTGATGCCT
>CBINDH010000376.1:0-2686 GCA_966249365.1 uncultured Xylanimonas sp.
ACCGTCAACCTCTCGCCGGCGTCGCTGCCCAAGCGCGGGTCCGGGTTCGACCTCGCCGTCGCCGTCGCGATCCTCGCGGGGCACGGCGGCCTGCCCGCGGCGGGCCTGGACCGGGTCGTGCACATCGGCGAGCTGGGCCTCGACGGCAGGCTCCAGCCCGTCCGCGGCGTCCTGCCCATGGTGGCGGCCGCCGTCGCGGCCGGCTTCCCCGACGTCGTCGTCCCCACCGCCGACGTCGCGGAGGCGTCGCTCGTGCCGGGCGTGCGGGTGCGTGGCGCGACCACCCTGGCCGACGTCGTGGCCCTCCACGGCGGCGAGCCGCCGTACCTGCCGGACGTCCCTCCCGTGCGGCCGGCGCGTGCGGGCGTCGAGCCGAGGCGGCCCGGAGACCTGGCTGACGTGCTCGGTCAGGACATGCCGCGCCTCGCCCTCGAGATCGCCGCGGCAGGCGGGCACCACCTGCTGCTCAGCGGGCCGCCGGGTGCCGGGAAGACGATGCTCGCGTCGCGGCTGCCGGGGATCCTGCCCGACCTGACCGAGGCCGAGGCGGTCGAGGTGACGGCGGTGCACTCCGTGTCCGGCACGTTCGACCCGGGAGCCGGGCTCATGACGCGGCCGCCCTACGAAGACCCGCACCACACGGCCACGCCGGCGGCCGTCGTGGGCGGCGGCAGCGGGCTGCCGCGGCCGGGGGCCGCCTCTCGGGCGCACCGCGGCGTCCTCTTCCTGGACGAGGCACCCGAGTTCGGCCAGCGCGTGCTCGAGACGCTGCGTCAGCCGCTCGAGCACGGCGAGCTCGTGATCCACCGGGCCGCGGGCGCCGCGAGGTTCCCCGCGCGGTTCCAGCTCGTGCTCGCCGCCAACCCGTGCCCGTGCGGGATGGCGCACGGCAAGGGTCTCGACTGCTCGTGCAGCCCGGCCGCACGCCGCCGCTATCTCGGCAAGCTGTCCGGGCCGCTGCTCGACCGCGTGGATCTCCAGGTCAACGTCGAGGCCGTCGGCAAGGACGGCATGCGCGCCGAGCCGGGCGAGAGCACCGCGGTCGTCGCTGCGCGAGTGGCTTCGGCCCGGGAAGCGGCACGCGAACGGCTCGCGGGCACGCCCTGGACCCTCAACGCGCAGGTGCCCGGCACGTGGGTGCGGCACCGGCTCCGCGGCCGCTGGGCGGTGCTCCGGCCCGTGGACGACGCGCTCGACAAGGGCCTGCTCTCGCTGCGCGGAGCCGACCGTGTGCTCCGGCTGGCGTTCACCATCGCCGACCTCGCCGGCCGTGGCGATCCCACGACCGCCGACGTCGGCCTCGCGCTGACGATGCGCACCGGGAGGCCGGCATGAGCACGCTGTCGTTCGATGCCGACGACCCCGTCCTGGCGGCCTCGGCGTGGAGCAGGCTCGCCGAGCCCGGGGACGAGACCGCGGGCAGCCTGGTCGCGCACCTCGGCCCGGCAGGCGCGCTCGCCTGGCTCGTCGACCAGCAGGGCGCCGGACCGGTGGACGACCTCGTCGCCGTACCGGACGGGGACGGGCCCCGCCTCGGGCCGCACGACGGAGCCCGCCGCGGCACGGCCCGGCGGGCGCTCGCGGCGGGGGTGGCCCGCTGGTCGCAGCGCCTCGACGGGCTCGACCCCCGCCGCGATCTCGCGATGCTCGAACGCACCGGCGGCACGCTCCTGCTGCCCGACGACCCACGATGGCCCCGCCGGCTCGACGACCTCGGCGCGGGCGCACCCTTCGCGCTGTGGGTGCGCGGCGACCCGGACCTCGCTGCGGCGTGCCGGCGCTCGGTCGCCGTCGTCGGCGCCCGCGCCTCGACCTCGTACGGCGAGCACGTGACCGCTCAGCTCGTCATCGGTCTGGTGGACCGCGGCTTCGGCGTCGTCTCCGGCGGGGCGTACGGCAGCGACGCCGTCGCGCACCGCAGCGCGGTCGTGCACGGCGGGCGGACCGTCGCCGTCATGGCGGGCGGTGTGGACCGCTTCTACCCGCAGGGCAACCACGAGCTCCTGCGTCGTGTCGCGGAGACGGGCTCCGTCGTCGCGGAGGTGCCGCCCGGCAGCGCCCCCTTCAAGCAGCGCTTCCTGGCGCGCAACCGCCTCATCGCGGCGATGAGCGCCGCGACCGTGGTGGTCGAGGCCGCGTGGCGCTCGGGGGCGCTGTCGACGGCACGGCGCGCGGCCGACCTGCTGCGGCCCGTCGGGGTGGTGCCGGGACCGGTCACGTCGATGGCGTCGGGAGGGTGTCACCAGCTGCTGCGTGACGGCGTGGCGACGTGCGTCACCGACGCCGCCGAGGTCGCGGACCTGGCCGGCGACGTCGGCCGGGATGCCGCGCCGGCGAAGGCTGGTGGGGACGGTGCCCTCGACGCGCTCGACGACACGGAACGCGGCGTGCTGGACGCGCTCCCCGCCCGGACGAGCGCCGACGCGACCGCGCTGTGCCGTGTCGCGGGGCAACCGCTCCCGGTGGTGCTCGGAGCGCTGGGGGTCCTCGAGTCGCACGGGCTGGTGCGCTGCGATGGGACTCAGTGGCGACGCGTGCCTCCAGGGCGAGTCTGACCTGACCGGCGACACGGCGGGGACGCTCACCCGCGCGGACCCGCACCCCGTGCACACTGGCAGGCATGGCTCCGTCAGGCACGGCTCCGACGCCGCAGGGCGCGGCGTCGCGAGGCGCGGCACCGCACCCT
>CBINDH010000377.1:0-2682 GCA_966249365.1 uncultured Xylanimonas sp.
CTCGACCAGCTCGTCGATCCCGTCGTGGAGGGCCTGCGCGTCGGGTACCTCGTCGCGGGGCAGCCCGTCCGCGCGCTCGGTCAGCGTCGGGATGGCGGGATCGGGATGCACGGAGACCTCCACGTCGAGGACGACACGTCACGCCTCGCCCCGGACGAGCGAGTAGTTCGAGCGTAGTGGAAACGCGATGCCCCGGTGACGGCGATCACATGCCGTGGTCCGACATTTCGCCCGCACGCCCGGCGCCACGCCCTCCACCCCGCTCCACTTCACCCGTACGGGCTCTGACCTGGGCCGATGGGGAGTTCTCCCCATTCATTTGGCGCATCCGGCGTCATTTCACCAGGAGAGGTGGAGGGAAGTGGAGTAGCGTGGAGCGCGCGGGAGCGCTCAGGGAGGTGCAGGCCGTGGCAGGGGTTGACTCGTTCGTCGGGACTGGCCTTCTGCTGGGCACGTACACCCCGCGGCTGGACGAGAAGGGCCGTCTCATCCTTCCCGCGAAGTTCAGGGCCCGACTCGCTGCTGGGCTGGTCATGACGCGAGGGCAGGAGCGTTGTCTCTTCCTGATGCCGATGGACGAGTTCAGCCGCATGTACGAGCAGGTCCGGCAGGCTCCGGTGACCTCTCGGCAGGCGCGCGACTACCTGCGCGTGCTGCTGTCGGGGGCCAGCGACGAGGTGCCGGACAAGCAGGGCCGGATCTCGATCCCGCCGGTCCTGCGCGAGTACGCCGGCCTCGACCGGGACGTCGCCGTGATCGGCGCCGGCACCCGGGTCGAGGTCTGGGACCGGGCTGCATGGGAGGCCTATCTGGCCGAGCAGGAGTCCGCCTACTCCGACACCGCCGAGCAGATCTTCCCCGACCTGGCGTTCTAGCCCGGCCGCATGACAGCACATCCCGAGACGCATGGGGGCCCCGCCCCGCGAGGCCTCTCGCCGCGAGGGTCTGGCGTACTTCCCCGACGCCAGAACGACGCGGAGGGAGACCTGGCAGGACGGGGTCTTCGCCCTAGGTAGACAAGGAGGAGCACATGACCGACGACGAGCGCAGCACCGCCGACCGCCACCTGCCCGTGCTCCTTCAGCGCTGCATCGACCTGCTCGCCCCCGCGCTCGCCGCGCCGGGCAGCGTGCTGGTCGACTGCACGCTCGGCATGGGCGGCCACACGGAGGGCGTGCTCGAGCAGCTTCCGCACGCCCGCGTCGTCGGCATCGACCGCGACCCGCAGGCGCTGCGGCTGGCGTCCGCGCGGCTGGCGCGGTTCGGCGACCGCTTCACGCCCGTGCACGCGGTGTACGACGAGATCGGCGACGTCGTCGCCCGCCTCGGGTACGCCGACGGCGTCCAGGGCGTCCTGATGGACCTGGGCGTCAGCTCGCTGCAGCTCGACGAGGCCGAGCGCGGTTTCGCCTACGCGCAGGACGCGCCCCTCGACATGCGCATGGACCAGACCCGGGGCCTGACGGCGGCCGACGTGCTCAACACGTACGACGAGCACGAGCTGACCCGGATCCTGCGCGAGTACGGCGAGGAGCGGTTCGCGGGCAAGATCGCGCGCTCGATCGTGCGGCGGCGCGCCGTCAAGCCGTGGGAGCGCACCGCGGAGCTCGCCGACCTCGTGCGGGCCTGCATCCCCGCGGCGACCCGCAAGACCGGCGGCAACCCGTCCAAGCGGACCTTCCAGGCCCTGCGGATCGAGGTCAACGGCGAGCTCGAGGTGCTCGAGCGTGCCGTGCCGGCCGCGATCGAGGCGCTCGCCGTCGGGGGCCGGATCGTCGTCGAGTCGTACCACTCGCTCGAGGACCGCATCGTCAAGCGGGCCATCGCGCGCGGCACGACGTCGTCGGCGCCGCCCGGCCTGCCCGTCGAGCCCGAGACGCACCGCCCCTACCTCGAGGCGCTCACGCGTGGCGCAGAGGAGGCCGACGAGGAGGAGCTGGCGCGCAACCCGCGCTCGGCGTCGGTCCGCCTCCGGGCTGCGGTCCGGCTGCGGCCCACGCCCGAGCACATGCGCACCACCACCAGTACGACACGCACCACTCGCACCACCCGCACCACCCGCAAGGAGGACCGACGATGAGCGCTCTGCGAGCTCCGGCCTACGCCCCGAGCCGGCCGGCGACGCCGTCCAAGCGCGCCCGGCTCACCGCGATCGACGGTGGCCGGGTCGAGGGGCGCCGCCTCGCCGCCGTGCGCGCTCCGTTGCAGGCGCGCACCGCGACGCCGTTCCTCGTGCTGTGCGGCGCGCTGCTGGCCGCGGCGCTCCTCGCGGTGCTGGTGCTGAACACGACGATGGCCTACGGCTCGTACGAGATGACGCGCCTGCAGGGGGAGTCGAACCGCCTGGCGCAGGACATCCAGATCAAGCAGCAGAGCCTGCAGGCCGCCGAGAACGACCTGCAGCGGCGCGCGGCCCGGCTCGGCATGGTGCCCAACGAGGGCACCACGCTGCTCGACGTCAGCGGTGCCGTGGCGGCGGCGCGGTCGTCGGGGGCGGGGCAGTGACGAGGCGCGAGGCACCCGCGACACGCGGGCGTGCCTCGCGCCCGACCGAGGCCGGTGCCGTGCAGGCTCGGGGCATGAGCTCAGGGGCTGGCCGGACCTCGTCGGCACGCACGACGCCGGCGACGTCGTCACGCGGTCGGCAGGTGCCGGCCCGGCAGGCGACGTCCCGGCAGGCGA
>CBINDH010000378.1:0-2667 GCA_966249365.1 uncultured Xylanimonas sp.
CGCCGAGCTCGAGCGCGGCCGCGAGCTGCAGGGCGGGATCGCCGCCGAGGAGCGCCTCCAGCTGCCGCCTCGGGACACGCGCGCCAGCGACAAGCGGGCCGCCAGGTTGCGCGCCGACGTCGAGCGCGGGCGCGCGTTGCGGGAGGCGTCCAGCGAGGACCGCACCGACGGGTGACGCCGTCGGGCGCGGGCCGTCGCGCTCAGCGACCGCCCGCGGTTCCCGTGTTCGCCCGCCGGATCGCCTCGGTGAGCACCGTCGCGAACGCCGTCCAGCCCGCGTACGGCACCAGCGCGACGCCCGCCCCGCGTCGCAGCGACCCCGCGCGCCGGGCCAGGTCGGCGGTGCTGGCCGCGAGCGCCGCAGCCACCCCGACCGAGGCGCCCAGGCGGTGCCAGGAGAAGAACGTCCAGCACCAGCCCGCGTTGAGCGCCATGTTGGCCGCGAGCGCCGCCTGGTAGCGACGCCGCTGCGTCTCGTCCGCCTCGGCCTGGGCCACCGCTGACGCCGCCGCCGTCGCCACGTACAGGCCCGTCCAGACGACGGGGAACACTGCGGCCGGCGGCTGGATGCGCGGCGTGCGCAGGGACCGGTACCAGGCGGAGCGCGTGCCCCGTTCCGAGGGGATGGTGCCCGCCACCGCCCCGGCCGCCGTGAGCGCCACCGAGCCGAGCCATGCTGATCGATCCATCCGGGCAGGCTATGCAGGGGCCCGGCGACTCGCCGCTCAGGGCCCGGCCGTTCGACGGGTACCGGCCTTGGCGTCAGTCGAGCGGAGGATCGAAGTCGAGCGGGACGGCGGGCTCGTCTCCGGGCTCGTGGTCGTCGGGGAACGTGACCGTCGCGACGTGGGTCACGCCGTCGAGCGTCAGCTCGACGCGCTCGGTGAACGGGAACGGCCCGAGCGCCGCGGCGGCCTGGGCGACGTCGAGGGGTGCGGTGAAGGAGACCGAGCCCTCCGGGACGCACTCGGTGACGCGCGTGGTCCGGATGGTCGTCGACCGCCCGTTGCCGGCTGTCACCGTGACGGTCGCCGACGCCTCGGCCGGCGTCGTCGCCAGGTCGGAGACCCCCAGGTCCAGGCCGTAGGAGTCAGGCCTGCCGTCGTGGTCCGCGATGAGCGAGAGGCCGGCCCGTGGCTCGGGGAGCGCCCGGTCGAAAGGCGTGGTCCAGCGCAGGTTCGCGATCATGTCCCCGGCGCCGTTGCCCCTCGCGAAGAGCTCGACGCCGTAGGGCGCCGCAGGGCCGATCGACTCGACCCGCCACCAGCCGTCGCCGAGCGCTGTGGCCTGAGCGGCGAACGACCGCGCGGTGCACCCGTCGTCACCCGCCCTCTGCGTGACGATGAGCTCGTCGAACTCCTCGAACGGGACGAACACGAACAGCTCGGCGGGGGACCCGACCGACGGCGGGTCGTCGTCGAAGCCGTCGACGCAGCCGCCGCGCACGCAGAAGGTGTGCGCGAACAGCTCCAGCTCGGTGCCGCCGTTGCGCACCAGGAACCGCGGCTGCGTCATGTCGCCGCCCATCGCGTTCTCCCATGCGCCGTGCGTGGCCACCGCCGTCGGGCTCGGCACGTCGGACGGCGCCGTCGCCGTCGCGGGTGGCTCTGGCCGCGCCTGACCGCACGCGGTCAGCAGCGCCAGCACCACCGCCGCGACCGCGACGTACCTCGCGCTGCCCGCAACGACCCCACCCATGGCTCTCCGATCCCGAACGACGGCCCTCACCCGGACTCTGTCGCGTCCTGCCTGGATCTTGCCGTGCCGCCGGCACGTGCGGAACATCGGCGCCGGGGCGATGTCGCCGACCGATAGACTGGACGAAGACTTCCGGCACGTCAGTGCCGGCGGGATCCGAATGAGACAGCGGATCGAGACGCCCTCGCGACCTCCACAATCGCGGGGCCGTCTCGCTTTCTCGGGCAGACCATGTCTGGCGCGGGCGGCACGCAGGACGACACTGGGACCGTGGGACCGGGTCAGGCGTGGTGGAGCACGAAGCGGGCGTGGCAGGTGGCCGCCCTCGGCCTCACCGTCGCGGCGTCGTGCTGGTGGCTCCTGGCGCCGGTCTACCAGCCGCAGTCGACGTGCTCCGGTGGAGGTTCCTCGTCCGGAGCCTCGTGGAGCACGTGCGAGGCGCCCACGACGCTGCTGGCGGCCGGCGCCTGGGGATACGTCGTGTGGTTCGCGGTGGTGCCGGTACTGCTGGCGGCTTTGCCGCTCGCCGTTCGTGGGCGTGCGTGGAGCACGCTGTCGGTCGTCTCCGCCGCGGGGCTCGGCGCCCTGGTCGTGCTCGGCGGGCTGTCCTTCGGCTTGCCCGTCCTGCCGGGGGCCGTGTGCGCGGTCGTCGGGGCAGCGCTGCGCCCGAGGCCCCGCGAGGGCTCGACGCCGTCGGGTGAGGTCGCGGCGCGCGCATAGGGTGTCCACTGAAACGAAGCAGCCCCTCACCGATGGGTGAGGGGCTGACTTGTCGGTCTTGCTGGTGTCCGGAGGGGGACTTGAATCCCGTCGGGACGGCTCGCGCACCTGCGCCGATGGTCTGTGACCTGCATAGATGCGGTTCCAGATGGGCATGCGAGAAAGTCGAATGGGCGTAGGGTGTTGGCCGGGCCAACACGCCGTTTGGTCCGGGCGACCACTTCCGGGGGGACGATCGTGGCATCAGTC
>CBINDH010000379.1:0-2666 GCA_966249365.1 uncultured Xylanimonas sp.
GTCGTCGTTCCCGACGTGCGCGGCCTCCTTGCTGACCCACTTGGCCGCGCTCGAGCCCAGGGCCGCGGCGGCGGCGCCGACGCCCAGCGCGCCACCGAGGATCTTGTCGGACGGCCTGTCACCCGCGCTGAGCTCCGCTGCCTTCTTGTCGGCGGCGTCGCGGATGTCCTCGCTCCACTCGGCGACCTTCTCTGCGCCGGTCGCGAGAGCGGGTGCGACCTTGTCCTCCCACGCGGGAACGACCTTCTCCTCCCAGGTGGGCTTGACCTTCTCCTCCCAGGTGGGCTTGACCGCCTCGAGTCCTTCGGCGATCGCCTTGCGCACGGATTCCGCGACGTTGCCTGCCGCGTCCGCGATCTTCTCTCCCGTGCTCTGGCCGTGCTCGTCGCTCATAGGAGGGCCTCCTCGTCGATGCCTGATCTGGCCACAGTAGCCCGGAGCGGCACGTGACGGGGTGCTGGAGAGGTCAGTCCCGGTCGGCGGGCCATCGCACGGGCTGCGGCCACTTGGCCGAGCGCCCGTCACCGCTGGAGGTGTGCGTCAGACGCCGCTTGACCCAGGGCGCGACGTACTCCCTGGCCCACTCCGCCTCGGCCCTCGCCTTCGCGACCAGCGGCGCGGGCGGCATCGGGGCGAGCGGCTCGTTGTACGCGACGTCCTCGGGGTCGAGGCGCAGTCCGACCAGCGCGGCGTTCATGACGCGGCGGTGGCCCTCGGGGGTCAGGTGCAGGCGGTCCTGGGCCCACATGCGCAGGTCGAACAAGGAGCGCATACCCCACAGGTCGAGCACGTGCGCACCGTGCTTCTGCGCGATCGACCAGAGGTTCGCGTTGAACGCGCCCGTCTTGCTGCGCGTGAAGCTCAGCGCGCCGCCGGCACGGAACCCCGTGCCGAGCAGCACGTCCGTCCCGTTCGCGCGCAGGGTCGCGACCGCGTCCTCGAGCGACTGCGAGATGGCGTCGACGTCGGCCCCGGGCCGCAGGATGTCGTTCCCGCCGCCGATGACGGAGACAAGATCGGCCTTCGACTCCAGTGCGACCGGGAGCTGCTCCTCGAGGATCTGGCCCAGCAGGCGGCCGCGGATCGCCAGGTTGGCGTACTCCAGCGGCTCCAGCCCGGCGGCCACGCGCCGCGCCGACAGGCAGTCCGCGAGGCGGTCGGCCCACCCGCGCTGCACGGCGTCGGCGTCGTCGGCGTCGGGCTGTGACGGGTAGGGGTCCCACAGGCCTTCCGAGAAGGAGTCGCCGATCGCGACGTACCGCGTCCAGCGCGGGGCGGCGGGGGCGGGGTCGGACAGGTTGCTCGGGGCGCCAGTCACATCGCTCACCGTGACATTCTGCCCCCGCCCGCTGCGGGGACCTACGGGAGAGTCCAGTCGACCGGTTCGCCGCCCTGCGCCTGGAGGAGCGCGTTGACGCGCGAGAACGGCCGGCTCCCGAAGAACCCGCGGTGCGCGGACAGCGGGCTCGGGTGCGCGCTCTCGACATACGGCACGGAGCCGAGCCAGGGCTTGAGCGAAGCCGCGTCCCGCCCCCACAGGATCGCCACGAGCGGACCGCCGCGCGCCACGAGCGCCCGGATCGCGGCCTCCGTCACCGCCTCCCAGCCCTTGCCGCGGTGCGACCCGGCGGCACCGGGGGACACGGTCAGCACCCTGTTGAGCAGCATCACGCCCTGGTCCGCCCACGGCCGCAGGTCGCCGTTCGACGGCGGGGGAGCGCCGACGTCGGCCATGAGCTCGGTGTAGATGTTCGCGAGCGAGCGCGGCACGGGCCGCACGTCGGGCTGCACCGAGAACGACAGGCCCATCGGGTGCCCTGGCGTGGGGTACGGGTCCTGCCCGACGACGAGCACCCGCACGTCCGCGAAGGGCCGGCGGAACGCGTGCAGCACGTCGGGCCCCGCGGGCAGGTAGCCGCGGCCGGCCGCGATCTCGCCGCGCAGGAAGTCGCCCATCGCGTGGATCTGCGGCTCGACGTCCGCGAGCGCGGCCGCCCAGCCCGGGTCGATGACGTCGGCGAGCGGTGGCGGGGCAGCGGCGGGCGTCGTCGTCACGACGGTGAGGCTATCGCGACGCCGGTGCGTCGTTGAATGACATGGCTGTGGTTTTCTGCCTACCCTGGACGGCATGAGCGAGGTGCTGCGGACCGTCGAGACGCCGGTCGTCACCCCCCTCTCGGACCGCGATCGGGAGATCCTCGCGTTCGAGCGGCAGTGGTGGAAGTACGCCGGCGCCAAGGAGCAGGCGATCCGCGAACTGTTCGACATGTCCGCGACGCGCTACTACCAGGTGCTCAACGCGCTCATCGACACCCCCGAGGCGCTCGCGGCCGACCCGATGCTCGTCAAGCGCCTCCGCCGTCTGCGCGCGACCCGTCAGCGGGCGCGTTCTGCACGACGCCTCTCCGAAAGCGGTACCTGACTCATACTCAGCGCCCGTCGCGACGGGCTACCCTGTCCGGCGTGAGCCGCAGCCAGTACCCGTACCCGCCCGACGAGTTCGACGTCCGGGGCCCCGACGACGCACCCGTGGGCGTCCACCGCGCTCCCCGGACGACGTGGAGCAGCCTGTGGCCGTTCCTGCTCGTCGCGGTCGTCGCGGTCGCGGTGGCGTTCGGCGGCGTCATGTTCCTCGCGCGTGACAAGGGCGTCGCCGACGACGCCGG
>CBINDH010000380.1:0-2660 GCA_966249365.1 uncultured Xylanimonas sp.
TGGGCTGCCACCCTCGTGGGGCGCGCGCCCCTGCCCTCCCCGCCGGGCCGCGCCCCCGGGGGCGTTTGACGGGGGCCCCGCCCACGACGTCGGTCCCGCCCCGGGAGCAAGACCAGGAACACGGCACTATCGACGTGCCGAAGACCGACCCGAAAGACACCCTCGGCGCCGGCGACGTGTTCCACGGTGCTCTCACCGCAGCCCTCGCCGAGGACACAGATCTCGTCGAGGCGATCACGCGTGCGGTCCACGTGGCCAGCACCCGCGTCTCGTCGGTCGGCCCCCGGGCATGGTTGAGTCTGGTCCCATGAGCGAGCGCACGAAGATCGTCATCCTGTCCGGCCGCGGGCGCCACGAGGACGCCTGGCACGACCACGCGGCGACGTCGCACGAGCTGGCGAACGTCATGTCGGCTCTCGGCGACGTCGACGTCTCCGTGCGTTCCGCGTTCCGGGGTGTGCTCGTGGACCTCGACGAGGTCGACCTGCTCGTGCTCAACATCAGCGGCCCGATGCCGGGCTACGTCGAGGCCGCGATCGACGGCACCGACGAGGACTGGGCTCCCCTGTACGACCGGTTCGAGGCGTGGGCGCGTGCGGGCGGCCGCATCCTCGCGGTGCACCAGACCGTGCTGGCGCTGCCCGGCGAGCCCCGCTTCGAAGAGCTGATCGGCGGTCGTTGGGTCGACGGCGTCAGCGGGCACCCGGAGATCGGGGACATGCACCTGGCGCTGGCGAGCGGCACGCACTCCGCGACCGGCGGACTGGGCCGGGTCGAGGCGTTCGACGAGCGGTACTGCAACCTCAGGGTCGCCGAGACGTCGCAGGTGCTCGGCTGGGTCGAGGACGACGCCGGTGAGCGGCACCCGGCGCTGTGGGTCAACGAGGCGCACGGTGGCCGCACGGTGTACAGCTCTCTCGGGCACGATGCGCGGTCGTACGAGTCCGCGAGCCACCAGGAGCTGCTGGTGTGCGCGGCGCTCTGGCTGCTGTCCTAAGGGGCGCCGGGGAACCCGAGCTGCCGCCACGCCTCGTACGTGGCGATCGACGCCGCGTTGGTCAGGTTGAGCGAGCGCCGGCCTGCCAGCATCGGCAGCACGACGCGGGCGGTGATGCGCGGGTGGGAGAGCACCTCGGGCGGCAGCCCCGTGGGTTCCGGGCCGAAGAGGAGCACGTCGCCGTGCTGGTACTCGACGTCGGCGTACGACGTCGGGGCGCCGACCTCGAACGCGAAGACGCGCCGGCCGGGCAGCGCGTCCATCGCGGCGTCGAACGTGGGGTGGACGGACAGCACGGCGAGGTCGTGGTAGTCGAGGCCTGCGCGCCTGAGCTTGGACTCCTCGAGGTCGAACCCGAGCGGTTCGACGAGGTGGAGCCGCGCGCCGGTCACGGCTGCGAGCCGGATCGCGGAGCCGGTGTTCCCGGCGATGCGCGGCTCGTAGTAGACGATGTGCGCGAACGACTCGTCGGGGGCTGCGGGGGCGGTCAGGTGCGGGTTCATGCGTCCGCGGCGCCGTGGTGCTTCTTGCCGAAGGGGAGCAGGTGCAGCACCCCCATGACGAGGAGGCCGACGAGGAGGCCGACGACGGCGGAGATCAGCGTCTCGACGAGCCAGGCGAGGACTCCGCCCACGGCGGCGATCCCGCCGATGGGCTCGACGAGGTGGTGGATGGCGTCGAACGGGGCGTGCCAGCCGAGCTCGGACGCGCCGTTGAGCAGGATGTGCCCGCCGACCCACAGCATCGCGATGGTGCCGACGCTGGAGATGACGCTGAGGACCTTGGGCATGCCGGAGACGAGACCGTTGCCGAGCGCCTGTGCCCCGCGCGAGCGGCGCTGGGCGAGCGAGAGGCCGATGTCGTCCATCTTCACGATGAGCCCGACGACGCCGTACACGCCCACGGTGATGATGAGCGCCACGACGACGAGGATGATCAGGCGGTCCCAGAACGTCTCGTGCGCGACCTCGTTGAGCGAGATGACCATGATCTCGGCCGAGAGGATGAGGTCGGTGCGGATGGCGCCGCCGACGAGCGTCTTCTCCGCCTCGGCGCCCTGAGCGGTCACGGGGGCGGACGAGTCGACGGCGCCGGGTTCCTCGTGCGCGGCCCCGTGCCCGCGGAACTTCTCCCAGATCTTCTCGGCGCCCTCGTAGCAGAGGTAGGTGCCGCCGAGCATGAGGATCGGCGCGAGCGCCCAGGGGGCGATCCAGGAGAGCAGCAGCGCGATCGGCAGGATGATGAGGAGCTTGTTGCGGATCGAGCCGAACGCGATCTTCTTGACGATCGGCAGCTCGCGGTCCGGGGTGACGCCCGTGACGAACTGCGGCGTGACGGCGGTGTCGTCGATGACGACGCCGGCGGCCTTCGCGGTGGCCTTCCCGGCGGCGGCGGTGACGTCGTCGAGCGACGCGGCGGCGGCCTTCGCGATGGCGGCGACGTCGTCGAGGAGACCCAGCAACCCAGCACTCATGGTCGAACCTTATGGCCCGTTCCGCGTGCGTGCGGCGTGCGTCCGACGTCGAAGCGAGCCCGCCCGGACCGCGACGCCACGAGGCGGTCCGGGCGGGCTCGGCGGGCGGGTCAGGAACCCAGGCGCGCGCGGAGCGCGTCGAGCTGGGCCGTGACCCGCGCGGGGACGTGACCGAGCTCGGTGAAGAAC
>CBINDH010000381.1:0-2656 GCA_966249365.1 uncultured Xylanimonas sp.
CCCACCGCGGACGGCATGCGGCCGAGCAGCGTGGAGACCTCGGAACCCGCCTGCGTGAAGCGGAAGATGTTGTCGATGAAGAGCAGCACGTCCTGCTTCTGCACGTCGCGGAAGTACTCCGCCATCGTCAGACCCGACAGGGCGATGCGCAGACGCGTGCCCGGCGGCTCGTCCATCTGACCGAACACGAGGGCCGTCTTGTCGAAGACGCCCGCGTCCTCCATCTCGTGGATGAGGTCGTTGCCCTCACGGGTGCGCTCGCCGACGCCGGCGAACACCGACACACCGCCGTGGTCCTGGGCGACGCGCTGGATCATCTCCTGGATGAGGACCGTCTTGCCGACGCCCGCACCACCGAAGAGGCCGATCTTGCCACCCTGCACGTACGGGGTGAGCAGGTCGATGACCTTGATGCCCGTCTCGAACATCGAGGTCTTCGACTCGAGCTGGTCGAAGGCCGGGGCCTTGCGGTGGATGGGCCAGCGCTCGGTGATCTCGAGCTTCTCGCCCTCCTTGAGGTTGAGGACGTTGCCGGTCACGTCGAAGACGCGACCCTTGGTCACGTCGCCGACGGGCACCGAGATCGGCGCGCCGGTGTCGGTGACGACGGCGCCGCGCACGAGGCCGTCGGTCGGCTTGAGGGCGATCGCGCGGACGAGCGAGTCACCCAGGTGCTGGGCGACCTCGAGCGTGAGCGTGAAGGTCTTCTCGCCCTCGCCCTGCGACGAGAGGTCGATCTGGACGGTCAGCGCGTTGTAGATGTCGGGGATCGCGTCCTCGGGGAACTCGATGTCCACGACAGGGCCGATCACTCGAGCGACGCGGCCGGTGACAGGCCCGTCGGTGCGCTCGACCGGGGTGTCCACGGTGGTGGCGGTCATTGGGTTGCCTCGCTTCAAGGGTTACGTGGTCGTCTGGTTACTTCGCCGCGGCAAGCGCGTCGGCACCCGAGACGATCTCGCTGATCTCCTGGGTGATGTCCGCCTGACGGGCCTGGTTCGCCAGACGTGTGTAGTTCCGGATGAGGTCCTCGGCGTTGTCCACCGCGGTGTGCATGGCCCGCTGACGCGACGCCAGCTCCGAGGCGGCCGCCTCCAGCAGGAAGCTGAACAGGCGGCTGCGCACGTAGCGCGGCAGCAGCGCGTCGAGCACCACCTCGACCGAGGGCTCGAAGTCGTACAGTGGCTCGACCTCGTCGTGCTCGACGACGCCCTCGACCACCTCGAGCGGCAGCATGCGCACCACGCGGGGGCGCTGCGTGACCATGTTGACGAACTGCGTGTACACGACGTGCAGCTCGGCGACACCCCCCGCCTCCGCCGGGGCGGCGAACGCGGAGAGCAGGGCGTCGGCGATCTCGGTGGCGACCTCGGGGTTCGGGCTGTCGGACCCGTACGCCCACGACCCCTGCAGGCTCCGGCCGCGGTAGCGGTAGTACGAGATGGCGCGGCGGCCGGCCACGAAGAGCACGGCCTCCTTGCCCTCGCGCTCGAGACGTTCGAGGAGTCGCTCGGTCTCACGGATGATCGCCGCGGAGTACGAGCCCGCCATGCCACGGTCCGAGGCGACCACGAGCACCGCCACGCGGTTGGTGTCCTCGCGCGTCTGCGTCATCGCGTGGTCGACGCTGGCGTGCGTCGCCAGCGCCGACACGGCCCGCGTGATGGCCTGCGCGTACGGCGTCGCCGACGCCGCCCGGCCGCGGGCGCGGCCGATGCGGGACGCAGCGATGAGCTCCTGCGCGCGGAACATCTTCTTCAGCGACTGCGTCGACTTGATCCGCTGTCTGTAGACGCGCTGGGATCCTCCGGCCATGCGTCAGGCCTTCTTCTGCGCGACGATCTGCTCCTGCTCGATCTGCACCTCGGCGTCCTCGAGGGCGCCGCCCACGAGCGGGGTGCCGTCACCCTTGAGGAAGCCGTTGCGGAAGGCCTCGACGGCGTCGGCCAGTGCCGACTCCGTCTCGTCCTCGAGCTTCCCGGTGGTGGCGATCGTCGTCAGGACGTCGGTCGTGCGGCGCAGGTGGTCGAGCAGCTCGGCCTCGAAGCGCTTGATGTCGGCGACCGGGACGTCGTCGAGACGGCCCTTCGTGCCGGCCCAGATCGAGGCGACCTGCTCCTCGACGGGGTACGGGGTGTACTGCGGCTGCTTGAGCAGCTCCATCAGCGCGGCACCGCGGGCGAGCTGACCGCGCGAGGCGGCGTCGAGGTCGGACGCGAACATCGCGAACGCCTCGAGCGAGCGGTACTGCGCCAGCTCGAGCTTCAGCGTGCCGGCGACCTTCTTCATGGCCTTGATCTGGGCGTCACCGCCGACGCGGGACACCGAGATACCGACGTCCACGGCGGGACGCTGGTCGGCGTTGAAGAGGTCGGACTGCAGGAAGATCTGGCCGTCCGTGATGGAGATGACGTTGGTCGGGATGTAGGCCGAGACGTCGTTCGCCTTGGTCTCGATCATCGGCAGACCGGTCATCGAGCCCGCGCCCAGGTCGTCGCTGAGCTTGGCGCAACGCTCGAGCAGGCGGGAGTGCAGGTAGAACACGTCGCCCGGGTAGGCCTCGCGGCCCGGCGGGCGGCGCAGCAGCAGCGACACGGCACGGTAGGCCTCGGCCTGCTTCGACAGGTCGTCGAAGATGATCAGGACGTGCTTGCCG
>CBINDH010000382.1:0-2648 GCA_966249365.1 uncultured Xylanimonas sp.
GCCGAGACCGGCGTCGGGCCGGCCATGGCGTCGCCGAGCCACGACTGCAGCGGGAACTGCGCGGACTTGCCGCAGGCACCGAGCAGCAGCAGCAGCCCGATCGCGGTGAGCACACCCTCGCTCGCGCCGCCCGCGGCCTCCGAGACGCCGGCGAAGGTCACCGTGCCGAAGGTCGCGAACATCACCATGATGGCGACCGAGAGGCCGAAGTCACCGACGCGGTTCACCACGAACGCCTTGTTGCCGGCCGTGGCGTACGCGGGGTTCTTGTACCAGAAGCCGATGAGCAGGTACGAGGCCAGGCCGACGCCCTCCCAGCCGACGTACAGCAGGAGGTAGGAGTCGGCGAGGACGAGCAGCAGCATCGCCGCGACGAACAGGTTGAGGTAGGCGAAGAACCGGCGCCGCGACGCGTCGTGCTCCATGTAGGCGACGGAGTAGACGTGGATCAGCGTGCCCACGAACGTCACCAGCATGACGAAGGTCAGCGACAGCGGGTCGATCCGGAAGGCGGCGTCGACGCTCAGCGGGCCCGCCTCGAACCACGTGCCGATCGTCGAGACGTGCACGCGGTCCTCGGCCGGCAGGCCGAGGATCTCGATGAGCATGGCCAGCCCGGCGGCGAAGCTCGCCGTCGGCATGAGCACGCCGAGCCAGTGGCCCCAGCGGTCGCTACGACGCCCGCCCAGGAGCAGGATCGCGGCTCCGATCAGCGGGAACCCGACGAGCCAGGGTGCCAGACCAAGGGTCTGCATGTGGTTTCTCCCCCTCAGCCGTTGAGCAGGTTGACGTCGTCGACCGAGGCCGAGCGGCGGGTACGGAAGATCGTCACGATGATCGCGAGCCCCACGACCACCTCGGCGGCGGCCACGACCATGACGAAGAAGGCGAGCACCTGCCCCGTGAGGTCGCCGTGGATCCGGGCGAACGTGACGAAGGCCAGGTTGGTCGCGTTGAGCATGAGCTCGATGCCCATGAACACGACGATCGCGTTACGGCGCAGCAGCACCGTGGTGGCCCCGATGGAGAACAGGATCACCGCGAGGATCAGGTAGTTGGTGACGGGCATCAGTCCCGCGCCTCCTCGTCGTCAGGGGCCACGCTGGTCGAGCTCGTCGAGACCCCGGGGTCGTCGCTCTCGAGCGACTCCAGCAGCTCCCCCGCGGCGTCCGCCTCGGCGGTCGCGACGGCGGGCAGGCCGAGCCGGGCGCGCAGCGTCTCCTCGGCGCCGAGCACCTCGGCCGCGGTGCGCTGCTGGCCGCGGATGCGCAGCACGCGCGGCACCGAGTGCTCGAGCGGCTGGCCGTCGGGGCCGAGCGCCGGGGTGTCCATGGCGTTGTTCTGCGCGTACACGCCGGGCGCGGGCAGCGGGGTCAGGACCCGCCCATCGCGGAGCGCGGCGACGCGCTCGGCAGCCATGGACCGCTGGTCGCGGCGCGTGCCCAGGCGACGGCGGTGCGTGAGCACCAGGCCGGCGAGGGCTGCGGTGACCAGCAGGACGCCGATGACCTCCATGCCGATGACGTAGTCGCCGAACAGGATGGCCGCCAGCCCCTTGGGGTTGGTCTGCGCGTTCGCGAGCTCGAGGCCGATGGTGGCGGGCAGGTCGCTGCGTGCCACCACGCTGAGCAGCACCGTCAGCAGGCCCGCGCCGAACAGCACGCCGATCCAGCGCTGACCCTTGATGGTCTCGGTGAGCGAGTCCGCGGCGTCGACGCCGACGAGCATGAGCACGAACAGGAACAGCATCATGACCGCGCCGGTGTACACGACGACCTGCACGATGCCGAGGAACGGCGCCTCGTTGGCCACGTAGAGGATGGCCAGGCAGATCATCACGAACACCACGGCCATGGCCGCGTGCACGGCGCGCTTGGCGAAGATCAGGCCGAGCGCGGCGAGCACCATGAGCGGGGCGAGGATCCCGAAGAGGGCGGCCTCGCCGGCGGTCGTCGTCATCGGGTCCCTCCGGCGCTGGTCGGGCCGACGGTCGCGCGCGACCGCGCGTGGGAGCCCGTCGCGTCCAGCTCGGCCTTCAGCGGCCCGCCGGGTGCGTCGAGGGTCAGCTCCCCCGCGTGGCCGCCGCGGGCGGCCTCCTGGGTGTAGTTCGCCTTGGTGGCCGGCGGGCGCAGCGTGTGCACCGTCGGCGTCGGCGCGGGCTTCGAGCCGTCGACGACCGCCTGCGCGGCGTCGAGCGTCTCGTCGTCGGGACGGTGCTCGCGCACCCACTCGACCTGGGCCGCCGTCGGGGCGGTGACCTTGCCCTGGTAGTAGTCGGTGTCGGTGGACCCCTCGACCATCGGGTGCGGGCCGGCGAGGGCACCCTCGGCCATCGGCGCGAGCAGGTCCTTCTTCTCGTAGATCATCCCGGCGCGCGTCGGGCCTGCGAGCTCGTAGTCGTTGCTCATCGTCAGGGCGCGCGTGGGGCACGCCTCGACGCACAGGCCGCAGAAGATGCAGCGCAGGTAGTTGATCTGGTAGACGCGGCCGTACCGCTCGCCCGGCGAGTACTGCGCCTCAGGGGTGTTGTCCGCGCCCTCGACGTAGATGGCGTCCGCCGGGCACGCCCACGCGCACAGCTCGCAGCCGATGCACTTCTCCAGCCCGTCCGGGTGCCGGTTGAGCACGTGCCTGCCGTGGTAGCGGGG
>CBINDH010000383.1:0-2647 GCA_966249365.1 uncultured Xylanimonas sp.
GCGACCGCCGCAACGCCGCCGGCCGCCAGCGCAGCGCAGCCCGCACCCGAGGCGCGCAGCACCGCGGCACGCTCGCCCCCTCCCAGCGCCGCCGCCGCACCGACCCCGCCCGCACCGCCGCGTTCGACGGCCTGCGCGACGTCGACGGCTCCGACGCGTACGCCAACCTCGTCCTGCCGCCGCTCCTGCGCGAACGCCGCATCGCCACCCGCGACGCCGCGTTCGCCACCGAGCTCGCCTACGGCACCCTGCGCCTGCGCGGCCGCTACGACGCCATCCTCGCCCACTGCGTCGACCGGCCCCTCGACCGCCTCGACCCCGCCGTGCTCGACGTGCTCCGCCTCGGCACCCACCAGCTGCTCGGCATGCGCGTCCCCACCCACGCCGCCGTCTCCGAGACCGTCGCCCTCGCCCGCGACCGCATCGGCACGGGCGCCTCCCAGCTCGTCAACGCCGTCCTGCGCCGCGTCGCCGCCACACCCCTCGACGACTGGCTCGACCGGCTCCGCGCCGAAGCACCCGACCCCGTCACCGCCGCCGCCGTCACCGGCTCCCACCCCGTGTGGATCACCCGCGCCCTGCGCGAAGCCCTCGCCGCCGACGGCCGCACCGAACACCTCGACACCGAGCTCGACGCCCTCCTCGCCGCCGACAACGACGCCCCCCGCGTCACCCTCGTCGCCCGACCCGGCCTCGTCACCACCGACGAGATCCGCACCCACGCCCCCGACGGACTGCGCCTCGACCCCGGCCGCTGGCTGCCCACCGCCCTCGTCCTCGGCGGGCAGGACCCCCTGAGCATCCCCGCCGTCGCCGACGGCCGCGCCGGCGTCCAGGACGAAGGCTCTCAGGCCGTCGCGCTGGCGCTCGCGGCAGCCCCGCTCGACGGCAGCGACGCACGCTGGCTCGACCTGTGCGCGGGGCCGGGCGGCAAGGCGTCCCTGCTCGCGGCGCTGGCCGCGCAGCGCGGCGCGACGGTCGTCGCCAACGAGGTCGCCCCGCACCGTGCGAACCTGGTCCGCAAGGCGCTCAAGGCGATCCCCGACGGCGTCGTCGAGCGGGTCCGCACGGGCGACGGCCGCGACGTCGGCACCGAGGAGCCGGGCGCGTACGACCGGGTGCTCGTCGACGCACCCTGCACGGGCCTGGGCGCGCTGCGCCGCCGCCCGGAGTCGCGGTGGCGGCGCACCCCCGCGGACCTGTCGGTGCTCACCGGCCTGCAGCGCGAGCTGCTGTCGTCGGCGCTCGACGCCGTGCGCGTCGGGGGAGTGGTCGCCTACGTGACGTGCTCTCCCCACCTGGCCGAGACCCGCGTCGTCGTCGACGACGTACTGCGACGTCGGACGGTCGACGGCGTCCCCGACGCCGAGCGGCTCGACGCGCGCGCCGCGGTCCGCGCCGTCGTCACCCCCGGCACCGACATCCCGCTCGGCGACCGCGACGACGTGCAGCTGTGGCCGCACGTGCACGGCACCGACGCGATGCACCTGACGCTGCTGCGCAAGGTGCGCTGACACGCTGCTGCGGGGTGAGCTCCGTCGAAACCACACCCGCCGATCACGCACGGACGGTTTCGACGGGGCTCAACCAGCAGCCGGTCTCCGACGCCGGACTGCGGTGACCGCGGCGGCGTCCCAGGCGCCCGCCCCCGCGCACACGGCAGCCGCAGCCGCCATCGTCCCCGTGCGGGAGCCAAGGAGGGGCCTTCCCTCGAGGGCGACCGTTCCCCGCCGGTCGGGCGCGTACCGTACCCGGACGACGTCGCCCTGCCGAGGCGTCCCGGACCACTCGAGCACCGTCGCGACCGTGCTCCTGCCGACGTGCTGCACCGTCAGCTCGGACGGGCCCCACCGGGCCCACGTGACGGCGCTGACGACAGCGGTGCCTTGCACTCCTGCACGATCGATGGCGCCCGCGTCGCGGACCCGGACCGCGGTCATCCCGCCGAGCACGATGGCCGCGACGAACGGCACCACCGCGACGGAGAGGACCCCTCGCCACGGTGTCAGCCGCTCGAGCGGCGTCGGCGCTCTCTGCCCGGCCGCCACGGTGTTCCGTCGCCGCCGCCACAGCTCCTGGACCCGGAGGACCGTCACCGGGACCGCGCACAGCGCGAGCACGTCCAGCGCGACGACGAAGCCGGATCGCCAGTCGAGGAGCGGCTCATCCGGTGCGTACACCCGGTCCGGGCTCTGCGGGTCGTACACGACCTCGAGGACGTCACCCGTCGAGGTGCCCGTCGGCCAGTGGTACAGGGTCGTGGAGAACCGCTGGTCCGCCTCCACGAGGACCGTCATCGCCACGGGTATCCAGTCGACCCGCCTGCCGGTCCGCGCCGTGTGCGTCACGACCGCGTCGGCCCGCACCCCGGTCCGCGCAAGGTCTACCCGCGTGCAGACGTGGTCGACGCTCACCCAGCCCAGGACAACGACGAACGCGAGGGCGATGACGACCGACGCCACCAGCGAACCGCTCGGAGTCCGGGCGGCGTCACGACGGAGCTTGGCCCAGGTGTCGAGGTACACCTTCTGGTACTCGGCCACCACCGGTCCTTCGATCTGCACGTGCGTGTCGCGCCACGGCAGCCGCGGACCCTTGCGCTGCGCCGATTTCAGGGAGCCGCCCGAATACACGCCGCTGATGTTGA
>CBINDH010000384.1:0-2640 GCA_966249365.1 uncultured Xylanimonas sp.
GCTCAACCAGCGGCATCGCTGCTGGTTGAGCCCCGTCGAGACCTCTCAGTCCTCGATCGTGATCGAGCTGATGACGATGTCCTCGACCGGGCGGTCACCCGGGCGGGTGCGGGTGGTGCCGATGGCATCGACGACGGCCTTCGACGCGTCGTCGGCCACCTTGCCGAAGATGGTGTGCTTGCCGTTGAGCCACGGCGTCGCGGCCGTGGTGATGAAGAACTGCGAGCCGTTGGTGCCGCCGATCTCGCCCGTGACCGGGTTGCGGCGCTTGCCGGCGTTCGCCATCGCGAGCAGGTACTTCTCGCCGAAGGTCAGCTCGGGGTGGATCTCGTCGTCGAACGTGTAGCCGGGGCCGCCGGTGCCCGTGCCGAGCGGGTCGCCGCCCTGGATCATGAAGTTGTCGATGACGCGGTGGAAGATGACGCCGTCGTACAGCGGGGTGTTCTTCTCCTCGCCGGTCTTCGGGTCGGTCCAGGTCTGCTCGCCCGTGGCGAGCCCGACGAAGTTGCGCACCGTCTTGGGTGCGTGGTTCGGCAGCAGCTCGATGCGGATGTCGCCGAGCGTCGTGTGGAGGGTTGCGAACATGCGCCCAATCCTCGCACGCGCGTCCCGCCCCCCACCCTCTGCAACCGGACCACGGGGGTGGCATTGTGGGCTTATGGTGCGCAATCGAGTGACGGAGACGGTCCAGTCCATCGACGCGGAGGCCCTCAAGGAGTCCGCTGCCCGAGCGGCAGCGACGCTGTCGGACGCCTCGTCCAAGGCAGCCAAGGAGGCGGGCATCCTGGCCGTCCAGGCCAAGGACGCCGCGGTCCAGGCCAAGGAGTGGGCCGAACCTCGAGCACGCGACTTCCTCGCCTGGCTCAAGCCTCGCGCCGAGAAGGCGTGGCACGACTCGGTCCAGGCGGCGGCGCCGCGTGTCGAGAAGCTCGCCGACCAGGCCGCGCCACTGCTCGACACGGCACACGACAAGCTCGTGCCGCTCATCGACACCGCGCACGAGAAGTTCGTCCCGATGGTCGACACGGCCCACGAGCGTGCCGGTGCGGCGGTCGACGTCGCGCACGACAAGCTGGTGGACGAGTACCTGCCGCGCCTCGTCGCGGCGTTCAACGAGGCGGCGTCGAAGTCCGCGGCCGCCGAGGGTGGCGCTGCGGCAGCGTTCGCCGCCGCCGTCGAGCCCGCCAAGCGCAAGCGCAAGGGCTTCTTCTGGTTGCTGGTCGCGGGCGCCGCCGGCGTCGTCGGCTACCTGTTCTGGCGCCGTGCGCAGCCGCAGAACGACCCGTGGGCCGAGCCGTGGGAGCAGGCGACGACGCCGGACTACGAGGGTGTAGCCCGTGACGCGAAGCATCGTGCGGCCGACGCCGCCGAGGCCGTCGGCGAAGCGGCAGGTGCCGCGTACGCCAGGGCCCAGGAGGCCAGCGAGAAGCTCGCCGAGCGTGCGGCGGAGGTCCGCGAGGAGCTCGCGGAGCGTGCCGCCGAGGTCCGTGAGGAGCTCGCCGAGAAGGCGAACGAGGCGAGCGAGAAGCTCGCGGAGGTCCGCGAGGAGGTCTCCGAGCGCGTCGAGGAGGCTGTGGACAAGGTCGCCGGGGCTGCCAAGAAGGCCGGCACCCGGGCACGCTCCACCGCGAAGAAGGCCGCGGACGACGCGGCGGCGACCGCCGAGTCGGCGACGTCGGCGCCCGACGCCCCCGAGACCGACGCCAAGGGCTGACACCAGCCCCCGCAGACCGTGCCGTCGGCGAGCGCCGGCGGTACGGTCTCGCGCATGATCGTCAGCTCGCGCAGCGTCGACGAGTACCGGGCGTTCTTCGCCCTGTCCGACGACGACGTCGCGGGCCGCGTGCTCGACTGCTCGGCCGGCGCGTCGGGCTTCACCGCTGCGGTCAACGCCGCGGGTGGCGACGTCACCGCCGTCGACCCGGCCTACCGCGACCTGCCCGCGCTGCGTGACGAGCTCGGGCGGTCGTACCGCGTCGGCACCGCCATCATCGACGACCACGACGACCGGTTCACCTGGGCCTGGTACGGCTCGCCCGAGGGCCGCCAGCGGCTCCGGGACGCCGCACGGGAGGCCTTCCTCGACGACCTCGTCGCCCATCCCGACCGCTACGTCGCCGGGAGCCTGCCCACGCTGCCCTTCGACGACGACACGTTCGATCTCGCGCTGTGCTCGCACCTGCTGTTCACGTGGGCCGACGTCTTCGACGCGGACTGGCACCACGCCGCGCTGAAGGACCTGCTTCGCGTCGCGCGCGAGGTGCGCGTCTTCCCCCTCGTCCTCCAGGGGACGGGCGACCGGGTCGAGTTCCTGCCGGCGCTGCTCGACCGGCTCCGCTCCGAGGGCCGCACCGCCGACGTGCGCGCGGTGGGCTACGAGTTCCAGGTGGGCGCGTCCGAGATGCTCGTCCTGCGGCGCTGAGGGCTCGTCAGCTCGAGATCGCCGGCACGATGACGGCCGGGACGATGACGGCCGCCATGATCGCGGCCGCGGCGTCGTCGATGGCCTTCTTCGCGGCATCCGATGCCCAGTCCGACTCCGCGAGCTGATTCGCGCGCGCCTCCGCTTCGGCGCGCCGGTCCTTCGGCACGAGCCCGCGGACGAGCAGCGTGCCCCGCGCGAGCGCGAGCAGCGCGGCC
>CBINDH010000385.1:0-2639 GCA_966249365.1 uncultured Xylanimonas sp.
CGACGCTGCCGACCGCACCGGGTTCTCCGGCCTGGAGGCCGTGGACGAGGTGACGATCGTCGCGGTGCCCGACCTGGTCGCCGCGCTCGAGAAGGGCGCGATCGACCTCGAGACGTTCCAGTCCGTCCAGCTCGCGATGATCGCCCACTGCGAGCTCATGGGTGACCGCATGGCGATCCTCGACCCGCCGCCCGGACTGAACGCCCAGCAGGTCAAGGACTGGCGTGTCACGGGCGCCGGGTACGACTCGAAGTTCGCGACCCTCTACTGGCCCAGCATCAAGGTGTTCGACCCGGCGTCGGGCAAGGCCGTGTTCGTGCCGCCGTCGGGCCACGTGGCCGGGGTGTGGGCGCGCAGCGACACCGAGCGCGGCGTGCACAAGGCGCCCGCGAACGAGGTGGTGCGCGGTGCGGTCGCGCTCGAGACGTCGATCACGCGAGCCGAGAACGACCTCCTCAACCCGGTGGGCGTCAACGTCATCCGCGCCTTCCCGGGCCGCGGCGTGCGCGTGTGGGGCGCCCGCACCCTGTCGAGCGATCCCCTGTGGCGGTACGTCAACGTGCGGCGGCTGTTCAACTACCTGGAGGAGTCGATCCTGCTCGGCACCCAGTGGGTGGTCTTCGAACCGAACGACCGGGACCTGTGGGCCCGCATCCGGCGCACCATCGCGGCGTTCCTCATCCAGGAGTGGCGCAAGGGCGCCCTGTTCGGGTCGACGCCCGACGAGGCCTTCTGGGTCAAGTGCGACGACGAGACCAACCCCGCCGAGGCCATCGACGCCGGGCAGGTGCTCTGCCAGATCGGGGTCGCGCCGGTCAAGCCCGCCGAGTTCGTGATCTTCCAGCTGTCCCAGTTCTCGGGCGGCACCAGCCTCGTCGCCGAGTGACGCCGCCCTGTCAGAAGGAGTCCCGCCATGCCACTGCCTGACCTCGACGCGTCAGCGGCGCACAGCTTCACCGTCACCATCGACGGCATCCAGATCCCCTCGGTCATGGAGGTCACGGGCATCAAGACCGAGGTCGACAAGATCGAGTACAAGGAGCAGACGAAGGACGGCAAGTTCGTCGTCCGCAACCTGCCCGGGCGGCCCAAGCCCGGCGAGTTCACGATCACGCGCGGCCTGACGGACAGCAAGACGATCACCGACTGGCTGGGCACGGTCGTGAAGGGTGACCTGAAGGGCTCGCGCAAGACGGCGAGCGTCGTCTACTCCGACTACACGGGGGCGGTGCTCAAGACGTACAACTTCGTCAACTGCTGGGTGAGCAACGTGGAGATCTCCAGCATGAAGGCCGGCGCGACCGAAGCCGCGACCGAGAAGTTCACCGTCCAGTACGACGAGATGACGGTCAGCTGATGATCCGGGGTGCCGCAGGTCCGCAGGTCGCCGACCGTCAGGGGGAGCCGCTGTCGGGCCACGTCCCCGGCGGACCGGCGGCGCCCTCCCGCCGGGTCGAGCCGGCACCGCTGCGCACGGAGTTCGACTTCGAGCTGCCGCGCGGCTTCGTCGACGCCGACGGTGTCCGTCACAGCCAGGGCACGATGCGGCTCGCGACCGCCCGGGACGAGCTGCTGCCCCTGTACGACGCACGCGTGCAGGAGAACCCGGCGTTCACGACGGTGGTGCTGCTCGCGCGGGTCATCACGTCCCTCGGCACCGTCCCGGCGATCACGCCGACGGTTGTGGAGAACATGTTCGCCTCCGACGTCGCGTTCCTCCAGGACTTCTACCGGCGCATCAACGCCGAGGGCCACACCAAGGTCGCCGTGACGTGCCCGGAGTGCTCGCACCGCTTCACGCTCGACATCTCCGGTGGGCGCCTGGGGGAATCGTGACGTACGCGGCCGACCGGATCCACGAGGAGGTCGCGTACGTCGCCTACCACTTCCACTGGTCACTCGACGACATCCTCGACCTGGAGCACGCCCAGCGTCAGCGGTACGTGCGCGAGATCGCGGCGATCAACCAGCGGCTCAGCGAGGGCGGCTGACGTGCGCTGGCCCTGGCAGCGCGAGCCCCGCGGGTCCCGCGCCACCCCACCCACCCCCCGGGCGACGCGTCACGCCACGCCCGCCGGGTGGGCCTTCGTGCCGCCGCTGGAGCGCACGACGTCGACCATCGAGCCCGTCATGGGCACGACGCGGTTCGTCTCCGGTCTCCCGGCGTGGACCAACCCCAGCCTCATGGGCGTGATGAGCCACGCCGTCGACCCGACGGCCCCCGCCGGCGTCATCGACGGCGACGGCCGCGGTGCGATCGTCGGCCTCCCGGTCGCGGGCCGGTCGTCCCGCGACGAGCTCACGTTGAGGTCGGCATCCGGGCCGGGCGGCTCGTCCGCCGCTCCTGGTGACGCCGCCGGCTGGTCGTCGCAGACGGTCACGCCCGCGACGGCGCCGTCGGCCATGACGCGGGTGCAACGCGCGGTCGCGGGCCTGCCCGTGCGCCAGTCGGTCCTGTCTGACGAGCCGATGCCGCTCGCCGCGCCGGCCCCCGCCGGACCCGCGCCGGGACGAGCCGCGCCGGCGCCCGGGGGAGCCGCGCCCGCGCCGGGACGAGCCGGTGCGCCGGATGCCTCCGGGTCACGGCCGACCGGCGCTGCGCGCAGTGCGGTCGACGGGATCGCGACACGAGAGCCGGC
>CBINDH010000386.1:0-2632 GCA_966249365.1 uncultured Xylanimonas sp.
TCCCGGAGCTCGACGAGACCGCGCTCGTGCTCGTCAACGACACCGCGACCCCGTACGCGGGCACGTTCACCGCGACGCGCGAGACGTTCGACGGCACCGTGCTCGCCAAGGCGACCCTCGAGGTGACCGTGCCCGCCCGCGGCGCGGCCACCGTCGTCCTCCCGGCCGACGTCGCGGACTTCGGCGACCGCGCACGCGAGGTCGTCGTCGTCACAGCCGACGACGCCGCGTTCGCGCCCGCGTACCTGGACGGCGCCGACGTCGTCGGGCAGGCGCTCGACCCCGCGCCGCTCCAGGTCGCCGCGGCCGCCGCCGACGGCGGGTACACGATCACCGTCGCCGCGACGTCGTACGCGCGCGACGTCATGGCGCTCGTCGACGTCGCCGACTCGCGGTTGCGCGTCGACGGGGGCATGGTCACCCTGCGGGCCGGCCAGTCCGTGACCTGGCAGGTGAGCGGCGCCGACGGCGTCGACCCCGCGGCGCTCGCGGCGACCGTCCGCTGCGCCAACGACCTGCTCCGGGAGAGGACCGTGGCGTGACCCCCACCCCCGACTGGCTGGACGCCGAGAGCCGGCGTCTCCTCGAGTTCGGTGCGGCGGCCGCGCTACCGCCCGGCGGCGCGGCCTACCTCGACGCCGACGGCCGTCCCGACCCGGCCCGTGGCGTCCAGACGTGGATCACCGCCCGCACGGTGCACTCGTACGCCCTCGGCCACCTGCTCGGGGTGCCCGGCGCCGCCGCCGTGGCCGACGCGGCGCTCGCGGGCCTGACCGGTGCGCTGCGCGACGACGCGCACGGCGGCTGGGTCCACGCGGTCTCGTCGTCGGGCGAGCCGGACACGGCTGCGGGCAAGAGCTGCTACGACCACGCGTTCGTGATGCTCGCGGCTGCGTCGGCCACGGTCGCCGGCCGGCCGGGCGCACGCGACCTGCTGGGGGAGGCCACCGACGTCTACGTGCGGTACTTCTGGGACGACGAGGCCGGGCGGCCCGTCGACGCGTGGGACCTCTCTTTCGCCACGCCGGACCCGTACCGGGGCCTGAACTCCACGATGCACTCGGTCGAGGCGATGCTGACGGTCGCCGACGCCGTCGACGATCCCGGCGAGGCCGACCGGTGGCGTGAGCGGGCCGCGCGGAGCGCCGCGTTCGTCGTCGACCTCGCGTGCGAGCACGGCGGGCGCCTGCCCGAGCACTTCGACGCCGCATGGTCGCCCGACCTCGACCTCAACCGGGACCGCCCCGACGACCAGTTCAAGCCGTTCGGCGCGACGCCCGGCCACGGCCTGGAGTGGTCGCGGCTGCTGCTGCACCTCGAGGCGGTGCGCCCCGGACCGTGGCTGGAGACGGCCGTCGCGCTCTTCGACCGGGCCGTCGCCGACGGGTGGGCCGCCGACGGCGCCGACGGC
This sequence comes from uncultured Xylanimonas sp., assembly GCA_966249365.1. Taxonomy (GTDB): domain Bacteria; phylum Actinomycetota; class Actinomycetes; order Actinomycetales; family Cellulomonadaceae; genus Xylanimonas. The sequence goes on from CBINDH010000386.1 coordinate 1,412, forward strand.
TTCGTCTACACGACCGACTGGCAGGGCCGGCCCGTGGTGCGCACCCGGATGCACTGGGTCGTCGCGGAGGCGATCGCCGCCGCGTCCGCGCTGCACACCCGCACCGGGCAGGCGCGCTACGCCGACCTGTACGCCACCTGGTGGGAGTACGCGGACCGGTACCTGCTCGACCGCGAGCGCGGCTCCTGGCACCACGAGCTCGACCCCGCGAACCGCCCCGCGGCGAGGGTCTGGCCGGGCAAGCCGGACGTCTACCACGCGCTCCAGGCGACGCTCGTCCCGCGGCTCCCGCTCGCCCCGACGCTCGCCCGGGCGCTGGCGCGCGACGAACCGGTGTGACGGCGCGCGCCTGGTCGGGGGCGGGTGCCCGGGACTAGAATCCTCGGCGGCCCACCACGGGGCTACGGGACATCGGGAGGTGCACGCCATGCGCAGCGAGCCCCCACTAGTCCCTGCCGCGGCTGACGCCCGGCATTCCGCGTCCTGACCCCTCGCCCGGAGCACGCGTCGGCGTGCCCGCGGCGCGTGCCCCGCGGAGGTTCCCTTGGCTACCACCCTGCCCACTCGCACCGCCCGACCTATCCTGGGTGGCGTGCTGCGCGCCCGCCGGCGCGACGACGACGTCCCCGCCGAGGTCGGCGACGTCACCCCCGTCCGCCGCGACACCCTGGTCACGTCGGCCGTCTACGTCGACGGCGAGCGCGTGTCGTCCCACACCACGCTGCGCGAGACGTTCCGAGCGCTCCGCTCTCGCTCCGGCGGCATGGCCTGGATCGGCCTGGACCGGCCCGACGAGGACGAGCTCGCGACGCTAGCCGCCGAGTTCGACCTGCACCCCCTGGTCGTCGAGGACGCCATCGGGGCGCACCAGCGCCCCAAGCTCGAGCGGTACGGCGACACGCTGTTCGTGGTGCTGCATGCGGCGCGCTACGACGACGCCGCCGAGGAGGTCGAGTTCTCCGAGCTGCACGTGTTCCTCGGGCCCGACTTCGTCGTCACGGTCCGGCACGGCGCGTCGCCCGACCTCAAGGCGGTGCGCCGCCGGCTGGAGGGCGAGCCCGCGATGCTCGCTCGCGGCCCCGAGGCGGTGCTGTACGCGATCGTCGACGCCGTCGTCGACGAGTACGCCCCCGTCGTCGCCGGCCTGGAGAACGACATCGACGAGATCGAGTCCCAGGTGTTCTCGATGGGCACCGAGGCCTCGCGGCGCATCTACTACCT
>CBINDH010000387.1:0-2630 GCA_966249365.1 uncultured Xylanimonas sp.
CCGAGGTCCCGCAGCGCGCCACGGAACGCGTCCGTGCCGGAGAACTGCACGGCGTGGAACCCGAGCGACGCCGCCGTCGCGACGTTCGCGGCGGAGTCGTCGACGAACACGGCCCGTCCCGGGTCGATGTCGAACCGCCGCACCAGGAGCTCGAAGATCGCGGGGTCGGGCTTCGCGAGCCGCTCGCGCCCGGAGACGACGACGCCGTCGAGCAGGCCGATCGCGGGGGCCGCGGCGAGCGCGTGGTGGAACGTCTCCGCCCACCAGTTCGTCAGCCCGTACAGGCGCAGCCCCAGCCCCTTGAGCTCGGCGACCAGCTCCGCGGACCCCGCGACCGTGCCGGTCAGGGTGCGCGGGTACCCCGCCAGGTACGCGTCGAACATGTCCACCCACCGGGGGTCGACGGCCGCGAGCGCCGCGCGCCCCTCCTCGATGGGGCGTCCGGCGTCGTGCAGGTGGTTGAACGCGTGGAAGTCGACGGCGGTGAAGAACTCGTCGACCTGGTCGGGGTCGTGGTCGGCGAACGCCCGGCGGGGGTCCCAGTGCACGAGCACGTTCCCGAAGTCGTAGACGACGGTGTCGATGCGGGTCACAGGATCTCCTGGGGGTCGAGCTGGACGCGGACGGTGCCGGGTTCGCGGTGGGCGGAGCGGACGGCGAGGGAGGCGCGCAGCTGCCGGGCGAGCTCGTCGCCGTCGGCGGCGGGGACGCGGACGAGCACGCGGACGGGGGCGCCGTCGAAGAGGCTGCCGTCGTGCTCGCCGGTGGCGTCGGTCTCGACGGGGCCGAGGGTGGTGTCGGGGCGGGCGAGCGCGACGCGTGCGACGAGCGCGCCGACGGCGGCGCGGTCGCCGGTGACGGCGGCGACGCGCACGGCGGGCGGAAGGGAGAGCTCGGCGCGTTCGGCGAGCTCGCGGTCGGCGAGCCACGCGGGGTCGAAGCGGACGAGCGCGCCGGTGGGTGCGGGGGCGGCGTCGCCGACGAGGAGCACCTGCCCGCCGGCGCGGGACGGGCGGACGAGGTGGGCGGCGGCGAGCCACCGGTGCAGGGCACGGGTGCCGGTGTCGAGGCTGAGGGACGCGGTGGCGACGGCGGCGTCGAGCAGCAGGGCTGCGGTGTAGCCGCCGTCGGCGACGGGTTCGGCGCCGGGGGTGGCGACGACGAGCGCGGGGCGGGCGGGGACGCGGTCGAGGATGCCGGCGGGTGCGGTGGACGCGGACAGCCGGACGGGCACGCCGGGGAACGCGCGGCCGAGCTCCTCGGCGGTGCGGTCGGAGCCGATGCGGACGGCGCGCAGGGCGCCGGAGCCGCACTCGGTGCAGCGCCACCCGGTCGCGAGGCGCCCGCACCACCGGCACTGCGGTGCGGCGGTCCCGGAGCCGAGCGCGAGCGGCCCGTGGCACTCGGGGCAGGTGGCGCGGGTGCGGCAGCGTTCGCACGCGACGAGGGGCAGGTACCCGGTGCGGGGCACCTGGACGAGGACGGGCCCGTGGGCGAGGGCGTCGCGCGCGGCACGCCACGCGGCGGTGGGGATGCGCGCGGCGGCGCCGGGGCCCTCGGCGGCCAGCTCGACCGAGGTCAGGGCGCGGACGCGGGGGGCGCGGGCGCGGAGCACGTCGCGGGGCGCGGCGATCTCCCTCGCCCACCCGGCGGCGAGCAGGGCTTGCGCCTGGACGGTCCTGCCGGGCGACCCGACCAGGAACGCGGCCTGCTCGAGGTCGGAACGCAGGGCGAGCACGTCGCGGGCGTGCGGGTAGGGCGCGTGCGGTTCGGCGAGGGTGTCTTCCCCGTCGCCCCACAGCACGACGAGCCCGAGGTCGGCGACGGGCGCGAACATCGCCGCGCGCGTCCCGACGACGACGCGGGCGCTCCCCCGCACCGCGGCGAGGAACGCCCGGTAGCGGGGTGCGGCGCCGTCCTCGGCGAGGAGCCGGACGACGCCGGTCACCCCGGCAGCGTCGAGGGCGTCGGCGAGGCGGGCGGCGTCGCGGGCGTCGGGCACGACGGCGAGCACCCCGCGTCCCGCGGCGACGGCGGCCCGGGCGGCGGTGGCGACGGCCGCGGCCCAGTGCGGCAGCGTGGGCGTGCCGCCCGTCTCGCGGGGCGGCGCGAGCCCGGGCAGGGGCGTCCAGACGGCCTTGGGCGCGGCACCGGCGGCGACGTGCCCCAGGAACGCCTCCCCGCCCCGGTACGCGGCCCACAGCCCCCGCCACGCGTCCGGCGCCGGCCCGAGGACCGCGGCAGCCTCGGGCGCCTCGGCGGTCTCCTTCTCGGTGCGGGCGTGGCGGGGCGGCACGGCGAGCCGCAGCACGTCCGCCGTCGTCCCGGCCCAGTGCGCGGCGACGGACCGCACGAGCCGCAGCACCGCGGGCGTGAGCACCGGCTCGGGCGACACGAGCCGCTTGAGGGGCAGCAGCCGCCCGTCGTGGTCCGACGACGCGAGCCGCGCGACGACGAACCCGTCGACCTCCTGCGCCCCGAACCGTGCCCGCACCCGCGCCCCGGGCACGCACCCGTCGGCCATCGTGGCGGGCACGAGGTAGTCGTACTCGCGGTCCAGGTGCGCCGGCTGCAGGTCGAGCACGACCCGCGCGACGGGCAGCTCGGCCGCCATCTCTGCCACCCCGAGC
>CBINDH010000388.1:0-2629 GCA_966249365.1 uncultured Xylanimonas sp.
CCGGGTGGCCGTCGCGCTGCCCAACAGCCCGGCCCACGTCGTCGCGTTCTGGGCCGTGCTGCGGCTCGGCGCCGTCGACGTCGAGCACAACCCCACGCTCGGCGCGCCGGAGACCGCGCGCCTCGTCGCCGACTCGGGTGCCGCCGTCGTCATCGCCTGGTCGAAGACCGCCGCCGGCATCGCCGCCGAGGCTCCCGAGGCCGACGTCGTCGCCGTGGACCTCAGCCACGACCTGCCCCGCGCCAAGCAGTGGGCCATGCGCCTCCCAGTGCGTGCCGCCCGCGAGCAGCGTGACGCCCTCGTCGGGACGCCGCCGCGTGGCGAGCACTGGCACGCCCTCGTCGCGTCCGCATCCCCGCTGCCCGAGGGGCACCCGCAGCCCGGCGCCGACGACCTCGCCGTCCTCATGTACACGGGCGGGACCACCGGTGACCCCAAGGCCGTGATGCTCCGCCACCGCAACATCGCCGTCAACGCCATGCAGGGCCAGGCCTGGACGGGCCACCAGCCTTCCACGCCCGAGGTCTTCTACGGCGTCCTCCCCTACTTCCACGCGTTCGGCATGCAGCTCTGCCTCGCGTACGCGACCGTCGTCGCCGCGACCGTCGTCGTGCTGCCGAAGTTCGACGTGCCCGCGTTCCTCACCGCCCAGCGCCGTCGGCCCGGCACGTTCCTGCCCGCCGTCCCGCCGATGCTCGCGCGCCTCACCGCCGCCGCCCGCGAGCGCCAGGCCGACCTGAGCAGCTTCCGCATCGCGATCTCGGGTTCGATGGCACTGCCCGCCGAGACCGCGCAGGCGTGGGAGGAGGTCACCGGCGGCCTCGTCATCGAGGGCTACGGCATGACGGAGACGTCGCCCGTCGCGCTCGGCAGCCCGCTCGACGAGCGTCGCCGCCCGGGCACGCTCGGCATGCCGTTCCCGTCGACGACCATCCGGATCGTCGATCCCGAGGACCCCGAGCAGGACGTCCCGGCGGGCGAGCGCGGCGAGCTGCTCATCAGCGGCCCGCAGGTCTTCGACGGCTACTGGAACCGCCCCGAGGAGACCGCGCACGCGCTCCTGCCGGGCGGCTGGCTGCGCACGGGAGACATCGTCACGCAGTCCGACGACGGGTTCGTGACCCTGGTCGACCGGTCGAAGGAGGTCATCGTCACGGGCGGGTTCAAGGTGTACCCGTCCCAGGTGGAGGACCGCCTGCGGGACATGCCGCAGATCGAGGACGTCGCCGTCGTGGGGATGCCCGCGGGTGACCTCGGCGAACGCGTCGTGGCCGCGATCGTGCTCGCCAAGGGTGTCACGTCGCTCGACCTGGCAGCGGTCCGCGAGTGGGCGTCCGCGAACCTGGCGCGCTACGCGCTCCCCCGCAGCCTCGTGTTCGTCTCCGAGCTGCCGCGGTCCGCGATCGGCAAGGTGCTGCGCCGCGCTGTGCGTGAGCGCCTGCTCGCGTCCACGCCCGCCTGACGGCGCCGCGTCGGCCGGCGTCCGCCGAAGGGCCGGCTGGACTCGCATAAACCCCTGGTGCGGCCGGTGTACGGACCTCTACGGTGTCGCACGGCGCGCGCCACCAACACCCTCAGGAGTCACCCGTGAACCGCACGAGCAGCACCGAACAGGCCCTCGGCCTGCGCGGGCGCGTGCCCGCGTACCGGCCGCTGCCGTACGACCCCGCCCTTCTCCGGGCCGCTCCACCCGTCTGACGACGTCGTCGTCGGCGCTGGTACCGAGCCGTTCCGGGGTGAGCCCGGAACGGCTCTTGCTTTTCCCCTGTTGAATCGAATGCACCGAGGAGGTGCCCTTCCATGTCCACGTTCCCGGTCGCTCTGTCGGGTGCGCAGGCCCCCACGCTCATGTGGGCGCACGAGCGCGACGTCGAGCAGGCCGCTCTGCAGCAGCTCCGCAACATCGCGGCCCTGCCCTGGGTCGAGGGTGTGCGCGTCATGCCCGACGTCCACCTCGGCAAGGGAGCGACCGTCGGGTCCGTCATCGCGATGCGTGACGCCGTCTCGCCCAACGCCGTCGGCGTCGACATCGGCTGCGGCATGATCGGCGTGCGCACCTCCCTCACCGCCGACGACCTGCCGGACGACCTGCACCCGCTGCGCCGGGCGATCGAGAAGGCCGTCCCGGTCGGTTTCCACGCCCACGACGAGCCCGTGAACCTCACGCGGCTGCGGCCGATCGCGGCCGGCGCGAAGACGTCGGAGACGCTGCGCGGTGCCGACGCGTTCTGGGCGCGGTTCGCGGGGCTGCACGGCCGGGTCTCCGACATCGAGAGCCGGGTGCGCCGCCAGCTCGGCACGCTCGGCGGCGGCAACCACTTCATCGAGCTGTGCACCGACGAGTCCGGTCAGGTGTGGCTGCAGCTGCACTCCGGGTCGCGCAACATCGGCAAGACGCTCGCCGAGCAGCACGTCGCCGTCGCGAAGCGCCTGTCCCACAACCAGGGGCTCGTCGACCGCGACCTGGCGGTGTTCCTCGCGGGCACCCCGGAGATGGACGCGTACCTCACCGACCTGCACTGGGCGCAGGAGTACGCCGCCCGGTCCCGCGCCGTGATGATGGCGCTCGTCGTCGACGTCGTGCGCACGTTCTTCGCGGCGGCCGACCCACGCTTCGACGAGGCCGTCA
>CBINDH010000389.1:0-2626 GCA_966249365.1 uncultured Xylanimonas sp.
GCTCACGACGACGCGACGCTGACCGACCTCGCGACCCGGGTCGCGGAGGCGGGGTACCTCGTCGCGGACGTCGCCACCGAGCTGTCGGCGTATGTCGACGACCTCCAGGCGGACCCCGCGGGCCTCGAGACCGCGCACGCCCGTCTCGCGGAGCTGACCGCGCTGACGCGGACCTACGGCGAGACGGTCGACGACGTCCTGCAGTGGGCCTCCGACGCGGGGCTGCGCCTGCTGGACCTCGACGACGGCGGTGAGCGCCTGCGGGGTCTGGCGCAGCGCGTGAGCGAGCTGGACGAGGACCTGGCCCGTCTCGGCGCGGAGGTCACCGCGGGCCGCTCCGCGGCCGGGGCTCGCCTGGCGGCCGCCGTCACCGACGAGCTCAAGGGCCTCGCCATGGCCGGTGCGCACCTCGAGGTCGACGTCGCCGCCGCGGAGCCCGGCCCGTGGGGCGCGGACCAGGTGACGTTCTCGCTCGTGCCGCACCCGGGCGCGCCCGCACGCCCGCTCGGCAAGGGGGCGTCGGGCGGCGAGCTGTCGCGCGTGATGCTCGCCGTCGAGGTCGCCCTCGCGACCGCGGTGGTCGAGGCCGCCGACGCCGCCGACGGTGGGTCCGCGGTGCTGCCGACGTTCGTGTTCGACGAGGTGGACGCCGGCGTCGGCGGGCGTGCCGCCGTCGAGGTGGGGCGCAGGCTGGCACAGCTTGCGCGGAGCACGCAGGTGATCGTCGTCACGCACCTGGCGCAGGTGGCGGCGTTCGCCGACGCGCACCTCGTGGTGACCAAGTCCGCAGGCGACGGAGGGACCGTGACCGGCGTCGAGGAGGTCCGCGACGAGGAGCGTGTGCGCGAGCTCGCCCGCATGCTGTCCGGGCAGGAGGACTCGGACGCCGCCCGGTAGCACGCCGTGGAGCTTCTGAGCATGTCGGTCGTGGGACGATGATCGCGATGAAGTTGATCCCCCGCAGGTCAGATGACGCCGCGCGCGCCCACAACGCCGGCGGTTCCGAGGCGGTGACGACCGGCCCGGCACGTGTCGGCAAGCGCACCAAGGACCTCACGAAGCGCCTCGTCCCTGGAGACGTCGCCGTCATCGACCACGCCGACATCGACCGTGTGGCAGCCGACGCGCTCGTCGCCGCGCGGCCCGCCGCCGTGCTCAACGCGGCCCGCTCGACGACGGGCCGGTACCCCAACGCGGGACCCGGAATCCTGCTCGAGGCCGGCATCGTCCTCGTCGACGACCTGGGCCCCGCGGTCATGTCCGTGCCGGACGGTTCGCAGGTCCGGATCGACGGCGCCCGCGTCGCCGTCGGCGAGCACACGGTCGCCGAGGGCATCCGCCAGACCTTCGAGACCGTCGAGGCGAACCTCGCCGAGGCCCGGGAGGGGCTCGGCACCGAGATCGAGCGCTTCGCCGAGAACACGCTGTCGTACCTGCGGCGCGAGAAGGAGCTGCTGCTCGACGGCGTCGGCGTGCCGGACGTGCGCACCGTGTTCGAGGGGCGGCACGTCCTGATCGTGGTGCGCGGCTACCACTACCGCGAGGACCTCGCGATGCTGCGCCCGTACATCACCGAGAACCGGCCCGTGCTCATCGGCGTCGACGGCGGGGCCGACGCGATCCTCGACGCCGGGCTCAAGCTCGACATGATCGTGGGCGACATGGACTCGGTGTCCGACAAGGCGCTCGCCTCCGGCGCGGAGATCGTGGTGCACGCGTACCGCGACGGGAACGCCCCCGGCCTCGAGCGCGTCCAGGCGCTCGGCGTCGAGCCCGTGGTCTTCCCGGCGACCGGCACGTCCGAGGACATCGCGATGCTGCTCGCCGACGACAAGGGCGCCGAGCTCATCGTCGCCGTCGGCACGCACGCCACGCTCGTCGAGTTCCTCGACAAGGGGCGTGCGGGCATGGCGTCGACCTTCCTCACGCGGCTCCGCGTGGGCGGCAAGCTCGTCGACGCCAAGGGCGTCTCGCGCCTGTACCGCACCCGGATCTCGAACACGCAGCTCTCGCTGCTCTCGCTGGCAGGCGTCGCGGCCGTGGTCGCAGCCCTGTGGTCGACCAACGTCGGGCAGACTGCGTTCGGCCTCGTCGCCGCCCGGCTCGACGACCTGTTCTCGTGGGTGGGTCGCCTGTTCGGCGGCTGACCCGACGTCCGACCCTTCGCCCGACCCCCTCGCCCGACCCCGAAGGAGCCTCCGCCCGCCGTGATCGACTTCCGGTACCACCTCGTCTCGCTGATCTCGGTGTTCCTCGCGCTCGCCGTGGGCATCATCCTGGGCGCGGGACCGCTCCAGGGTGCGATCGGTGAGCAGCTCACCGGCCAGGTCGCGGACCTCCGGGCCGACCGTGACGCCCTGCGGGACGCGCTGACGACGTCCGAGGCGGACGCCGCCCAGCGCCTGGCGTTCATCCAGGCGGCGGGACCCACCCTCGTCGACGGCTCGCTCGCCAGGACGCGAGTCGCGATCATCGACCTGGACAACGTCGGCACCGAGCTCGAGGAGAGCATGGCGAGGGCGGTCGAACGGGCCGGTGGCACCGTCGCCATGACCGGGGCGCTGACGTCGGGGTGGACGGACGAGGAGCACGCGGGCTTCCGCGACACGATCGCGGGCGGCATGCG
>CBINDH010000390.1:0-2615 GCA_966249365.1 uncultured Xylanimonas sp.
GGTTCCTCCGGCGAAGCCACCGACCACCTTCTCGACGGCCGACTCGGTTCGCTCGTACAAACCCGCCGCGCGCAGCAGGTGGTACCGCATACGCCCGCACTCGTCCGCCCGACCGTCGAGGCGAGCCGCAACGGCTCGCACATCCTCGGCGACCGCTCGGTACGCGAAGGCGGGTGGTGCCCAGCACATCGGCGAGCCGCCGCCGAGGGACGCCACCGCCGTTCCACCCGGGCCCCACGACGAGCGCACCACCGACTCGAACGCCGCTTCGCCAAGGTGTCGGTACGCCGCAGTCAGCCGCTTGGCCGCGTCCTGAAGGCGCTCCTGTGCCGACTCCACGAGACGCGCCGCGGCGCGGACCTCGTCGGCGTCGACGCCCAGGGGCGGGGTTCCGCCGTAGGCGGTCATCGTGTCCTGAATGTCGCTCATGCGTTCGCCCCTGCGCGCACGAGGTCAGCCCTCGCCTCGTCGACCGCAGCCGCCAGCCGGGTGACATCGGCGACGAGGACGCTGAGCTTCGTCCGGAACGTGTCGCCAGCGGGCGATCTCCAGCCGACCGCCGACGCGCGACGAAGATCGGCCAGCGCCTCCGTGACAGCCGTGTCCGCTGCGCGGAGCGCCTCCAGGGTCCATCCGTTCATGCCCGCCTCCCCGTTCGACCCACCAACACGGGGACGCTAGGGCGACGCACGCCGCCGTTACCGTCCTTTCACGCACCGTTGTTGACGCTGGCGTCGTCAGACCGCCTGTGGACGGCAGCCGCCCCCGCCGTTCCACAGGACGACGGCCCCAGAACCGCTCGGGCCGCCCGTGGGAGAATGCGGGACGTGACCTCCCCCACCCAGTCCCGCGTGTCCCTCGCCGACGTCACCCCGCCCATCGCGCTGGGCCCGCTCGACGGGCGGTACCGCGGCGCGGTCGCCCCGCTGGTCGACCACCTGAGCGAAGCCGCGCTCAACCGCGCGCGCATCCACGTCGAGGTCGAGTGGCTGGTCACTCTGTGCAACGAGGCCGTCGTGCCGGGCGCGCCGACGCTGTCCGACGCCGAGGTGGCGTACCTGCGGCAGATCCCCGCGACGTTCGGCGCGGAGGAGATCGCCGAGCTCGCCGCGATCGAGCGCGAGACGGTGCACGACGTCAAGGCGGTCGAGTACTTCATCAAGCGCCGCATCGCGGCCGCGCCCGAGGCGCTCGGCGAGACGAGCCTGCCGGCCGCGTCCGAGCTCGTGCACTTCGCGTGCACGTCCGAGGACATCAACAACCTGTCGTACGCGCTCATGGTCCAGGGCGCGGTCCGCGAGGTGTGGCTGCCCGCCGCGACCGCGCTGGCCGACCAGGTCGCGGACATGGCCCGCGAGCACGCCGACGTCCCGATGCTCAGCCGCACGCACGGTCAGCCCGCCACGCCCACGACGCTGGGCAAGGAGCTCGCCGTGCTCGCCCACCGGCTGCGCCGTCAGCTCCGCCGCGTCGAGGGCGCCGAGTACCTGGGCAAGCTCAACGGCGCGACCGGCACGTACGGCGCCCACGTCGTCGCCGTCCCGGGCGCCGACTGGCCGGCCGTCTCGAAGACGTTCGTCGAGGGCCTGGGCCTGACCTGGAACCCGCTGACCACGCAGATCGAGTCGCACGACTGGCAGGCCGAGGCCTACGCGGACGTCGCGCGCTTCAACCGGGTCCTGCACAACCTCGCGACCGACGTGTGGACGTACATCTCGATGGGCTTCTTCACGCAGATCCCCGTCGCGGGTGCCACGGGCTCGTCGACGATGCCGCACAAGGTCAACCCGATCCGTTTCGAGAACGCCGAGGCGAACCTCGAGATCTCGTGCTCGCTGCTCGACACGCTCGCCGCCACGCTCGTGACGTCCCGCCTGCAGCGCGACCTCACCGACTCGACGACGCAGCGCAACATCGGCCCGGCGTTCGGCCACTCGCTCCTCGCGATCGACAACGTGCGCCGCGGCCTGACGGCGCTGCACGCCAACGCCGAGCTCATGGCGCGCGACCTCGACGAGAACTGGGAGGTGCTCGGCGAGCCCATCCAGTCCGCCATGCGTGCCGCGTCGGTCGCGGGCGTGCCCGGTATGGAGAACCCGTACGAGCGCCTCAAGGACCTCACGCGCGGCCAGCGCGTCGACGCCGCGCGCATGCGTGAGTTCGTCGGCACCCTCGGCCTGCCCGACGACGTCGAGGCGCGTCTGACGGAGCTGACCCCGGCGTCGTACACCGGCCTCGCCGCGCGCCTGGTGGCCGACTACCTCGCCTGACCCGGCTCGACACCGGCAGCTCGCTCACTCGTCGAGCATCCGGGCGAGCGTCGTCGTCGTGCGCCAGTTGCGGATCGTGAGCGACGGGTAGACGGGGCTCGCCATGAGCTTCCTGCCGACGCGCGACTTCGACGCCTGCGCGGCGAGCCGCCGGTGGTAGAACGCCCGGGTCCCCCAGGCGACGTCGTCGACGTCGGGATGGACCGTGACGTACGGCCGCACGTCGTCCGCATCGACGTCCATGAAGAAGATGACGTCGTAGCGGTACGTGTCGTCGTCTGCGCCGAACCCGCGCGGTGCCTGCCCGACCACCTCGGCGAAGGCTCGCTGGTCGAGGGCGAGCGC
>CBINDH010000391.1:0-2611 GCA_966249365.1 uncultured Xylanimonas sp.
GTCGCGCTCGCGCTCCTCGTCGTCCCGCGCGTCACGCTCGGCGGCGCCGCAGCCCGGCTCAGCGCCCGACGCCGCGACGACCGCCTCTCCTCGCTGCGCCTGCTGGGGGCGACGACGTCGACCGTCTCCCTGCTGACCGTGCTCGAGGCCGCCGGCGTCGCGCTCGCCGGCGCCGTGCTCGGCACCCTGCTCTACGCCGCCGCCGCACCCTTCGTCGGGCTGCTCCACTTCGCCGGCGAACCCGTCGGCGCGCAGATGTGGCTGCCCTGGCCCTGGGTCCCCGCCGTGTGGCTCGCCGTCGCGCTCGTCGCCGCCGGCTCCGCCGCCGTCGGGCTGCGCGGCGTCGTCGTCACCCCGCTCGGCGTGCGCACCCGGCTCAAGCCCGGCGTCGCCCGCGGCCGACGCGCGATCCTCGCGGGCGCCATCGTGGCGCTCGCCGTCACGGCGTCGGCCGGGCTGCGCGCGCTCGGTGAGCTGTGGGGCTTCGTCGCGATCCTCGCGGGCCTGGGTGCGTCGTTCGGGCTCGCGCTCCTCGCGCTCGACGCCGTCGGACCCTGGTACGTGCGCGTGCGCGCCCGCCGCCTGCACCGCCGTGCCGACGACGTCGCCGCGCTGCTGGCGAGCCGCATGATCCTCGAGGACCCGAAGGCGGCCTGGCGGCAGGTCGCGGGCGTGGCCGTCACGACGTTCGTCGGGGTCGTCGCCGGGGCGGGGCTCGCGCTCGCCTCCGGCGTCGGCAGCTCGGCCACGGACCAGTACCTCGTCGCGGACATGCAGACGGGCGTCTACGTCACCCTCGTCATCTCGTTCCTCATGGTGGCCTGCACCGTGGCGATCAACCAGGCCGCCGCGACGCTCGACCGGGCACGCGTGCACGTGTCGCTCGACCGGCTCGGCGTGCCGCCCACCGTGCTCGCGGACGCGCAGCGGAAGTCCGTCATGTCGGTCCTGTGGGCCGTGCTGGTCGGGTCCGCCGCCGTCGCGGCGACACTCGTGCTCCCCCTCGTCGGGGCGGCCGTCCTCATGCAGCCGCTCGCCATCGCCGTCGTCCTCGCGGTCTTCGCCGCGGGTGTGCTGCTGGTGCGCGTCGGGGCGTCGGTCGCGGCGCGGCTGGTACCCGGCATCCTTGCGCGGCCCGAACGGGTGCTGTAGCCCCGGTGCGGGTGAGGCGGGTGAACGTCGAGTTCCGCCTCGCATGTCGGCGGTGGCTGGGTAACCTCGAAAGACGATGGACCTCGCCCGATTCGTGCGCCGTACACCTCCCGCGCCGGTGCCCGGGAGGAACATCTTCGTGCTCTCGGGCGGGGCGGCGCGCGGTGCGGCCCAGGTCGGGATGCTGCGCGTCCTGCTGCGCCACGGCATCGTCCCCGACCACCTCGTCGCCGGGTCCGTCGGGGCGCTCAACGCCACCTACCTCGCCCAGGACGTGTCGCTCGACCAGGTGGACCGCCTCGAGCAGATCTACCACCGGCTCGGCAACTACGACCTCATCGGGCCGCCGCAGGAGATGGTGCTCAACGTGCTGCGGCACCGGTCCTCCCTGGCGTCCGGTCGCCGCATCCGCGACTTCATCGCGTCGTGCTGCCCCGTCGAGCGGCTCGAGGACCTCCCGCTGCCGGTGCGCGTCGCCACGTTCGACATCGACGCCGGCCGTTTCACGTGGCACGACGCCGGGAACCTCGTCGACATCGTCGCCGCGTCGTCCGCGCTGCCCGCGATCTACCCGCCCGTCGAGATCGACGGCCACCTGCACGTCGACTACGGCGTGCGGTTCAACCTGCCGACCGACGCCGCCGTCGACCTCGCCCGCCCCGGCGACACGGTGTGGTCGCTCGAGGTGAACCGGGTGCCCGTCCCCTCACGCATGCGCACCCCGTGGGAAGTGCTCATCACCGTCGCCGGGTCGTCGATCTCGCACAACAGTCTGCGCGAGTTCCCCGACGGCGTCACGCTGCACCGGATCGTCCTGGACCGGCTGTTCGACACCGGGGCGCCGTTCAACTTCTCGCACACGCGCGAGCTCGTGGAGATGGGCGAGCAGGCCGCGCAGGCCGTCGTCGAGGGCGCCGGGGTCGCGGTGGCGACGGCGAGCGAACGCCTCATCCAGGTGGTCGTCGCACCGACGACCCGGTTCGACGACGCGTCCCTGGCGGCCGCCGACGTCCTCGCGGGCGGCGGGGCCGTGGCGCACGAGGAGTCGCGGACCGCGCGGCCACCACGGCTGGCGGGTGTCACCGGTGCGGTGACGAACGCCGTCGGCGCCGCGAGCGCCGCCGTGACCGGCGTGGTCCACCGCGTCCGGCACTCCACGATCGGGAAGCCGGCGGACGAGCGGACCGCGTGACGCGGATCCCGGCGCGTGCGTTGGAGCAGTCAAGAGCCCCTGGTTGCGGCGGACTGCGGCAACCAGGGGCTCCCGGTCTTGCTCACCAGTGCGCCTGAAAGGATTCGAACCTTCGACACCCGCTTTAGGAGAGCGGTGCTCTATCCCCTGAGCTACAGGCGCCTGCGGTCCCCAAGACTACCGGCGGTCGCGACCTCGCCGCTCACACCCAGTCCGCCGGCGACGCCAGCACGTCGCGCAGCACCTCCCGCGCGCCGCCCGCCATGG
>CBINDH010000392.1:0-2587 GCA_966249365.1 uncultured Xylanimonas sp.
GGGCAGGACCTCCTGGAGGCCTGCGACACGACCCTGGAGATCGCCGAGCGGTGCAACGTCGAGTTCGTCGAGTCGACGGGCGGCTACATGGCTCGCGCCGACATCCCCGAGGGCGAGACGGAGGAGAGCTGGTTCCGCAAGGAGGTGTGGCGCGGCATCGAGTCGCGCTACCCGGGCGACAAGCTCACCCAGGAGGTGCGCGACCGCGTCGAGCTGGAGCTCTCCGTCGTGGCGCAGAAGGGCTACTGCGGGTACTACCTCGTGGTCGCCGACTTCATCCAGTGGTCGAAGCGCAACGGCATCCGGGTGGGACCGGGCCGTGGCTCGGGTGCGGGCTCGATCGCCGCGTACGCGCTGCGCATCACGGACCTCGACCCGCTCGAGCACGGGCTCTTCTTCGAGCGCTTCCTCAACCCCGAGCGCCCGTCGATGCCCGACTTCGACATCGACTTCGACGACCACCGCCGCGGCGAGGTCATCGCGTACGTCACCGAGAAGTACGGCACCGAGCGCGTCGCGCAGATCGCGACCTTCGGCCGGATCAAGGCCAAGGCTGCGATCAAGGACGCAGCGCGCATCCTCGACTACGACTTCGCCATGGGCGACAGGATCACGAAGGCGCTGCCGCCGGACGTGATGGGCAAGTCGATCAAGCTCAAGGCCGTCCTCGACGAGTCGGACCCGCGCTACCCGGAGGCGGCGGAGTTCCGCGCCCTGCTCGACTCGGACCCCAACGTCCGCAAGATCTACGACACGGCGCTCGGCCTCGAGGGGCAGATCCGCCAGACGGGCGTGCACGCCGCGGGCGTCATCCTCTCCAGCGAGCCGGTCATGGACGTCGTCCCGGTCATGGACCCCAAGGGCGACGGCCAGGTCATCACCCAGTTCGAGTACCCGATGGCCGAGGCCCTCGGCCTCGTCAAGATGGACTTCCTGGGCCTGTCCAACCTCCACACGCTCGAGGACGCCCTGGAGAACATCCGGGCCAACCGGGGCGAGGACGTCATCCTCGAGGACGTGCCGTTCGACGACCGGGCGACGTACGAGCTCATGGGCCGGGGCGACACCCTGGGCGTGTTCCAGCTCGACGGCAGCGGCATGCGCGCGCTGCTGCGGTCGATGCAGCCCGACGTCTTCGCCGACATCACGGCCGTCTCGGCGCTCTACCGACCGGGCCCGATGGGCGCGGACTCGCACAACAAGTACGCGCACCGCAAGAACGGCCGCCAGCCGATCGAGCCGATCCATCCCGAGCTCGCCGAGGCGCTCGAGCCGGTCCTGGGGGAGACCTACGGCCTGATCGTCTACCAGGAGCAGGTCATGGCGATCGCGCAGGTGCTCGCCGGGTACTCGCTCGGCGCCGCAGACAACATGCGCCGCGTCATGGGCAAGAAGAAGAAGGCCGAGCTCGACAAGCAGTTCGACGGCTTCCAGGCCGGCATGCTCGAGCGCGGCTACTCGAAGGACGCGGTCAAGACGCTGTGGGACATCCTCGTCCCGTTCGCCGACTACGCGTTCAACAAGTCGCACTCGGCCGCGTACGGCGTCATCACGTACTGGACGGCCTATCTCAAGGCGAACTACCCGTCCGAGTACATGGCCGCGCTCCTGCAGTCCGTCAAGGACGACAAGGACAAGATGGCGCTCTACCTCAACGAGTGCCGTCGCATGCGCATCACCGTCCTCCCACCGGACGTCAACGACTCGGCGGCGAAGTTCACGGCCGTCGGCACCGACGTGCGGTTCGGCCTGAGCGCGGTGCGCAACGTCGGCGCGAACGTCGTGTCCGCGATCGTCCAGGCGCGCGAGACCCACGGCAAGTTCACCTCGTTCACGGACTTCCTCGACAAGGTGCCGGCCGTCGTCTGCAACAAGAGGACGATCGAGTCGCTCATCAAGGCGGGGGCGTTCGACTCGCTCGAGCCGTCGCGCCGCGCGCTGCTCGTGGTCCACGAGCAGGCCGTCGACTCGGTCATCTCGGTCAAGCGCAAGGAGGCCGAGGGGCAGTTCGACCTGTTCGCGGGCTTCGGGGGCGACGACGCCGCACCGGGGATGTCGTTCAGCGTCGACGTGCCGGACCTGCCGGACTGGGACAAGAAGCAGAAGCTCGCGTTCGAGCGCGAGATGCTCGGCCTCTACGTGTCGGACCACCCGCTGTCCGGGCTCGAGCACGTGCTGACGCGGGCCGCGGACACGTCGATCGCGGCGCTGCTGGGCGACGAGGGCCGGCCCGAGAACTCCACGGTCACGGTCGCGGGCCTCATCACGAGCCTCCAGCGCAAGATGTCCAAGGCGGGCAACCCGTGGGCGGCCGTCACGGTCGAGGACCTCGAGGGCTCGGTCGAGATCATGTTCTTCGGCGAGACGTACCTCGCGTACTCCACGGCGCTCGCCGAGGACCAGGTCGTCGCCGTGCGCGGCCGGGTGCGGCGGCGCGACGACCAGCTCTCGCTGCAGGCCATGGAGCTCTCGCTGCCCGACACCTCCGCCGTCGCGGACGCGCCCGTGCAGGTGTCCATCCCGCACACGGGGGGCGTCGAGCCGGTCGTGGTACGGCTCCGCGAGGTGCTCGGTGCGCACCCCGGGT
>CBINDH010000393.1:0-2583 GCA_966249365.1 uncultured Xylanimonas sp.
GACGAAGCAAGAGTTCTCCAGATGTGATCGGTGTCGGAGCACCACGCCGCGCACAAGGGGGGCGTTCGGAGCGCCGGACGAGCCTACGTGCGCGAGGGCGCCCCGAGCCACCCCATAGTTCAAAATTGGACACAGACCTTCGTCAGACGACGGCGGGGCCCGCCCCTCATCGCACCCCCGCACCCGGCACGGGGACATCGGGGTCTCCCCGGATTCGGCCCTGAACCCGTCGTGCGACGGTTCCCAGCACCGAGGCGCGGCGCTACGTTCGGCGGGTGCCAGTCATCGAGACGCAAGCGCTCTCCAAGCGATATCCGGGCGTCACCGCCCTGGACGCCCTCACGGTCGACATCGGCGAGGGGGTCACCGGCCTCGTCGGTGCCAACGGTGCCGGCAAGTCGACCCTCATCAAGATCCTGCTGGGGCTCGCCGACCCCACCGCCGGCCAGGCCAGCGTGCTCGGCCACGACATCAGGTCCGACGCCGCGGCGCTGCGCCGCCGGGTGGGCTACATGCCCGAGCACGACTGCCTCCCGGGCGACGTGTCGGCCACCGAGCTCGTCGTCCACCTCGCGCGCATGTCCGGGCTGCCGCTCGACGCGGCCCGCGAGCGCACCGCCGACACGCTCCGCCACGTCGGGCTGTACGAGGAGCGGTACCGGCCCATCGGCGGCTACTCGACGGGCATGAAGCAGCGCGTCAAGCTCGCCCAGGCCCTCGTGCACGACCCCGAGATCGTCTTCCTCGACGAGCCGACCAACGGCCTCGACCCGGTCGGGCGCGACGAGATGCTCGGCCTCGTGCGCCGCATCTACGACGACTTCGGCATCTCGGTGCTGGTCACGTCGCACCTGCTCGGCGAGCTCGAGCGGATCTGCGACAACGTCGTCGTCATCGACGCCGGCGTGCTGCTGCGCTCCGACTCGGTCGCCGACTTCACGCAGGTGAGCGCCGAGCTCGCCGTCGAGGTCCTCGGCGACACCACCGACGCCGCCGGCGCGCTCGCTGCCGCCGGGCTGACCGTGCGCCGCGAGGGGCACCTGATCCTCGTCGACCTCGCCGACGACGCGACCTACGACGTCGTGCGCGACGTCGCCGCCGACCAGGGCCTCGGCCTGGTCCGGCTGGAACGCCGCCGCCACCACATCGCCGAGGTCTTCGCGGAGGGGGCGAACGATGTCCACGCCTGACACCCAGGGTCCCGGCGTCATCCACGACATCGGGTACCGCGGCTACACCGGGCCGCGGCTCGAGCGCCGGGCGATCACGTTCGGCCTGTTCACGCACACGCTGCGCGGCGTGTACGGGCTCGGCCGGGCCGCGCGCTCCAAGGTCGTCCCGTTCGGCATGTTCGCCGTCATGATGCTCCCCGCGATCGTGCTCGCGGCCGTCGCGATCGTGACCGCCAACCCCGAGGTGACCAGCCCGCCGCTGCCCTACACGCGGTTCGCCATGGTGACGCAGGGGGCGCTCGCGATCTTCCTCGCCGTCGCGGCCCCGCAGGCCGTCTCGCTCGACCTGCGGTTCCACACCCTTCCGCTCTACCTGTCCCGCCCCCTCGAGCGCTCGGACTACGTCCGGGCGAAGCTCGGGGCGCTGACGACGGCGGTGTTCCTCCTCATCGCGGTGCCGATGCTCGTGATCTACCTCGGCAACCTCGCCGCGCAGCTCGACCCCGGCACGCAGACCGTCGAGTTCCTCCAGGCGCTCGTGGGCGCGGCGCTCTTCGCGGTCGTGCTGTCGTCGGTGTCCCTGCTGATCGCGTCGTTCACGGGCCGGCGCGGGTTCGGCATCGCCGCGATCATCACGGTGCTGACGCTCAGCTACGCCGTCGTCTCTGCGCTGCAGGGCTTCGTCGGGTTCGCGGGCGAGGACATGACGACGGCGGGCTGGCTCGGGCTGCTGTCACCCATGTCGCTCGTCGACGGCGTCCAGGTGTGGGCGTTCGGGGCCGAGCCCTCGACGCCCGCCGGCCCGCCCAGCGACGCCGCGGGCGCCGCCTTCCTCGTCGTCACGATCCTCGTCATCGCCGCGTGCTACGCGCTGCTGGTCCGCCGCTACCGGAAGGTCAAGGTCTGATGGCCACCCTGGACGTCACCGCCTGCTCGCGGTGGTACGGCAACGTCGTCGCCGTCAACGACGTGACGATGCGAATCTCTCCCGGCATCACCGGGCTGCTCGGCCCGAACGGGGCCGGGAAGTCGACGCTGATCTCGATGCTCGCCGGGTTTCTCCCGCCGTCGGCGGGCACCGTCACGCTCGACGGCGCGCCGATCTGGAAGAACCAGGACGCGTACCGCGTCCTTGGCCTCGTGCCCGAGCGCGAGGCGACCTTCGACTACCTCACCGGCAAGGAGTTCGTCGTGGCGAACGCCGAGCTGCACGGGCTGCCCGACCCGGGAGCAGCCGCCGGCCGGGCCATCGAGACGGTCGCGATGGCGGACGCGCAGGGCCGCAAGATCGGTGAGTACTCCAAGGGCATGAAGCAGCGCATCAAGATGGCCGCGGCGCTCGTCCACGACCCCGCGGTGCTGCTGCTCGACGAGCCGTTCAACGGCATGGACCCCCGCCAGCGGCTCCACC
>CBINDH010000394.1:0-2578 GCA_966249365.1 uncultured Xylanimonas sp.
CGCGACGCCGGCGATCAGGCCGGTCAGCGGCTCGACGCCGGGCGCGACGGCACCTGCGGCCGCGCCCGCCACGGCCGCAGCAGCGGCGGCGAGCAGCGCGCCCACCCATCCCCGGGCCACCCGCACCGCGGACACCGCGGCGGCCACAGCGATGGCCACCGCGGCCGTCGTCACGAGAGACTCCCCGCCCACCGACCGGACGGTCGAGACCCACCCGCCGGCCGTCGCCGCGACGAACGCCCCCGCGACCGTGCCGCTGACGGACTCCACGAGACGAACCCGGCCGTCCCGGCGCAGCATCTCCGCGAGGAACGCGAGCACCAGCGCCATCGCCACCACGATGGGCAGGTGCCGCAGCACCGGCTCGCCCTGGGTACGCCACGCCACGGCGGCCGCACCCAGACCGGCGACGAGGACGACGAACGTGGCACCGCCGGGGGCGGGCAGGTCCATCAGAGACGCCCATCCGAGCGCGAGGAGCACCACCAGCACCGCGATCGCCGCCACCAGGGGAACCACGCCGTAGAAGGCCGCGCCGGCGACGGCGGCACTGAGGACGGCGGTCGACACTGCTCGGGTGCTCAGACTCACGCAGACGAGTATCGCGGACTCGCCGGGCCGCGGCGTGCGCGCACGGCGCACGACACATGCCGGACACACGGCCGATGCATACTGCGCGAACAGACGAGGTGTCAGCCTCGTCCGCGAGGGGCCTGGAAGGTAGTTTGCTGCCAGGCCGCACGCTGAACCTGCCGATCTGGGAGGAGGGACGCGATGGCCGAGCTGCTGATCCTCACACCTGCCACAGGCGGGTCCGTCGAGGTGCTGCCCGCGCTGGGGCTGCTCTCCCACCGGGTGCGAGTGCTCCCGATGGAGCCGTCCGCACTCGTCGACGCGCCCGACTCCGACGTCATCCTGCTCGACGCGAGGCGCGACCTCGTCGCGGCCCGCACCACCGCGCGCCTCCTGCACGCCACCGGGCTCGCCGTCCCGCTCGTGCTCGTGCTCACCGAGGGCGGGCTGACCGTCGTCACCCACGAGTGGGGCGCCGACGACCTGCTGCTCGAGCACGCCTCCCCCGCGGAGGTCGAGGCACGCATCCGGCTCGTCGTCGAACGGGCCGCGCACGGTACGGTCGACGACGGCCCGGACGAGATCTCCGCGGGCGACCTGGCGATCGACGCCGGCGGCTACACCGCCCGGCTGCGCGGCCGCCCGATCGACCTGACCTACAAGGAGTTCGAGCTGCTCAAGTACCTCGTGCAGCACCCGGGCCGCGTCTTCACCCGCGCCCAGCTCCTCCAGGAGGTCTGGGGTTACGACTACTACGGGGGTACCCGCACCGTGGACGTCCACGTCCGGCGCCTGCGCGCGAAGCTCGGCCCGGAGCACGAGCAGCTCATCGGCACCGTCCGCAACGTCGGCTACCGCTTCGACCCGCCGAAGGACCGCACCCCGCGCGACGACGCCGACGAGGACGCCCGACCCACCGCCAGCCGGAACGCCTGATGCCCGACCTCGTCGACGTCGCCGACTACTCGGCCGCCCTCGTCGAGGGCCCCTGGCGCCACGAGTTCGTGCCCGCCAACGGTGCCCGGTTCCACGTCGCGGTCGCCGGACCGGAGCGCGCCACCGCGCCGCTCGTCGTGCTGCTGCACGGCTTCGGGCAGTTCTGGTGGGCGTGGCGCCACCAGATCACCGCGCTCGCCGACGCCGGCTACCGCGTCGCCGCGATGGACCTGCGCGGCACCGCGGCGTCCGACAAGCCGCCGCAGGGCTACGACACGCCGACCCGCACACGGGACGTCGCCGGCGTCGTGCGCTCCCTCGGCCACGACCGCGCAGTCATCGTCGGGCACGGGTTCGGTGGGACGGCCGCCTGGTCGATGGCGGCGCTGCAACCCGCGATCACCGCGGGCGTCGCCGCGCTGTCGAGCCCGCACCCGGCGCGCGTGCACGTGCCCTTCATGGCCCAGCTCACCCCGCAGGCGCTCCGCCTCATGATGCTCGCGCAGCTCCCGACGCTCCCCGAACGCCGTCTCCGCGAGTCCGACCTGCTCGAACGCGTCTTCGCGCTCGGCGCCGCGAACCCCCTGCCCGCCGACGCCGTGGCGCTCTACCGGACGGTCATGCGCATCCCGTTCGCCGCCCACACGGCGACCGAGGCGCTGCGCTGGACCCTGCGCTCCGCGATGCCCCGGCCCGACGGGCGCCGGTTCACGTCCGCGGTGCGCCGCATGCTGAACGTGCCGACCCTGCAGGTGCACGGCGAGCGCGACGGCCTGGTGCGTTGCGACAGGGCCGACGCCGACGGCGCAGCGTTCAGCCGCGACTTCCGGTTCGAGGTGCTCGACGGCGTGGGCCACTACCTCCCCGAGGAGGCCCCGCAGGAGACGACGGACCTGCTCCTCGACTGGCTCGCCCGCACCCACCCGACCCCGGCTGCTGGTTGAGCCCCGTCGAATCCACCCCAGTTGGTGGTTGAGCCCCGTCGAAACCACCCCATTTGCGTGTTGAGCCCCGTCGAAACCTCCCCACGTGCTGGTTGAGCCCCGTCGAAACCACCCCAGGGGGGGGT
>CBINDH010000395.1:0-2574 GCA_966249365.1 uncultured Xylanimonas sp.
GAGTACGAATGACGATCGTCGTGCCGGGCATCGGTGCCCGCCGACCCGCACCGGGGACCACCGTCCCGTTCACACCATCGACGCCGCTGAGTCCGTCCCCGAGCTCCCGGGGGGACGTCACCTTCCCCGAGGGGTTCCTGTGGGGCACCGCGACCGCGGCCTACCAGATCGAGGGCGCCGCGTGGACCGACGGTCGGACCGACTCGATCTGGGACGTCTTCGCCCGCGTCCCGGGCGCCGTCGCCGGCGGTGACGACGGTGCCGTCGCCTGCGACCACTACCACCGCTACCGCGACGACGTCGCGCTGATGAAGTCCCTCAACCTGGGCGCGTACCGCTTCTCGACGTCGTGGGCGCGGGTCCAGCCCGACGGCGGGGCGCCCAACCCGGCCGGCCTGGCGTTCTACGACCGCCTCGTCGACGAGCTCCTTGCGGCGGACATCCTTCCGTGGGTCACGCTCTACCACTGGGACATGCCGCAGGCGCTCGAGGACGCGGGCGGCTGGCCCCTGCGGGACACGGCCTACCGGTTCGCCGAGTACGCGATGACCGTCCACGGGGCGCTGGCGGACCGCGTGCGCGTGTGGACGACCCTCAACGAGCCCTGGTGCTCCTCGTTCCTCAGCTACACGGGCGGCGAGCACGCCCCCGGGCGCATGTCACGCGAGGACGGTGTCGCCGCGGCCCATCACCTTCTCCTGGGCCACGGGCTCGCCGCGGCCGCGATCCACGAGGTCGACCCCGAGGCCGTCGTCGGCCTGTCGGTCAACCTCACGGTGGCCGACCCGTTCGACCCGGAGGACCCGGCCGACGTCGCCGCAGCGGCGAAGCACGACGCGATGTTCAACCGGACGTTCATCGACCCGGTGCTGCGGGGCGACTACCCCGCCGACGTGCGGGAGTGGCTCGCACCCTACGGGCTCGACGAGCTGGTCAAGGACGGCGACCTCGAGATCATCTCGACGCCCATCGACGTCCTCGGCGTGAACTACTACAACGGCTCGTGCCTGGCCGGGACCCCCGAGCCGGTCGTCGACGAGGGCCTGACCGTGCAGGCGGGCGGCGTCCGCGACGACGAGGACGCGCACGTGCGCACGACCCTCCCCCCGACGCCGTCCCCCGAGGGCGTCTGGTGGCGCTCGCGCGACCTGCCCCGCACCTCGATGGGCTGGGAGGTGCAGCCCGAGGGCCTGACCCGCCTCCTGACGCGCCTGCACCGCGACTACACCGGCCCACGCGGGATCTCCCTGTACGTCACCGAGAACGGGGCCGCGTACGACGACGTCCCCGACGCCGACGGGTTCGTCGACGACTCCGCCGACCGGCTGGCATACATCGACGCCCACCTGCGCGCCGTCAAGGACGCGATCGACGCGGGCGCGGACGTGCGTGGCTACTTCGCCTGGTCGCTGATGGACAATTTCGAGTGGGCGCACGGCTACTCCAAGCGGTTCGGCCTCGTCCGAACCGACTACGAGACCCTGGAGCGCACCGTGAAAGCGTCCGGCCGCTGGTACGGCGAGGTCGCCCGCACGCGCACCGTCCCGGCCCGGGAGTCGCGGTGACGGCCGGCAGCGCACCGACGCTCGACGACGTCGCCCGCGAGGCGAACGTCTCGCGCTCGACGGCGTCCCGCGCGATCAACGGGGGCGACCGGGTCTCCCCCGAGGCGCAGGCGGCGGTCGACGACGCCGTCGCCCGGCTCGGGTACACGCCCAACCGCGCCGCGCGGTCGCTGGTGACGCGGCGGACGGACTCGATCGCCCTGGTGGTGCCCGAGCCCGACACGCTGATGCTCACCGACCCGTTCCTCACCGGCGTGCTGCGGGGCGTCACCGACGGCATCGCGGGCACGGATCTGCAGCTCGTGCTGCTGCTCAACCGCACCGACGAGGCGCCGGGCCGCATCGCCCGCTACCTCGGGTCGGGGCACGTCGACGGCGCGATCGTCGCCTCGGCGCACGAGCACCACCACCTCGAGCAGGCGATGCTGCGCTCGCAGCTCCCGGCGGTGTTCGTCGGCCGTCCGTTCGGCGACGCGATGCACCACTTCGTCGACGTCGACAACATCGAAGGGTCGCGGCTCGCCACGCAGCGCCTCATCGACCGGGGCTGCCGCCGCATCGGCACGATCACGGGCCCGCAGGACATGTCGGCCGGCATCGACCGCCTGAACGGCTGGCGGGCGACCCTCGAGAACGCGGGCCTGCCCGCCGACGCCGTCGTCGTGAGCGACTTCACCGCCACCGGGGGTGCCGAGGCCGCCGTCACGCTCCTCGACGAGCACCCCGACGTCGACGGCATCTTCGTGGCCTCGGACCTCATGGCCGAGGGCGCGCTGCGCATCCTCCACTCGCGCGGCAGGCGCGTGCCCGACGACGTCGCCGTGGTCGGCTTCGACGCCCTCGGCGTCGCGCAGCACACCACGCCGCGCCTGACCACGGTGCACAACCCCGTCGTGCAGATGACGATGGCCGCGACCGCGACCCTGCTGGGGCTCCTGGCGGGCGCGCCCGTGCCGGCGGAGCCGCAGATCTTCACCCCGCACCTGGTCGAGGGCGAGAGCGCCTGACG
>CBINDH010000396.1:0-2573 GCA_966249365.1 uncultured Xylanimonas sp.
AGTGCTCACGGCTCGCGGCGTCGAACCAGCCGGCGGCGCGGGCGGCGGCGTCGGCGTCGGCCGCATCGGCGGCGGCCTGGTCAGCGGCGGCTTGCGCCGCGGCCTT
Source organism: uncultured Xylanimonas sp. (assembly GCA_966249365.1). GTDB lineage: Bacteria > Actinomycetota > Actinomycetes > Actinomycetales > Cellulomonadaceae > Xylanimonas. The sequence continues at coordinate 107 of CBINDH010000396.1, forward strand.
CTCCGCCGCGGCCTTCTCCGCGGCAGCCTTCTCGGCCGCAGCCTTCTCCGCGGCAGCCTTCTCGGCGGCGGCCTTCTCCGCCGCAGCCTTCGCCTCGGCCGCACGCTGCAGTGCGGCGCTCCTGGCGACCGTCGCCCGGTGCTCCCGCTCGGCCCGGGCCTCCGCCAGACTGCGCTCGTGCGCCGCCGCGAGGGCGGCACGGGCTGCGTCGACCTCGGCCTGGTGCGCCGCGACGCGCTCGTCGGGCCCGCGCACGACGGCGAACGTCCCGCCGCCGAGCAGCCCCAGCACGACGACGGCGACGGCCGTCACGAGCACCCATCGGGACCGCGCCACCCGGCGACGGTAACCCACGCCCGGCATCCGAGCCCGAGACCGCAGGCCGCGCGGCCGCAGGGGAAGCGGGCCACCGCGCATCGGCGCGACCGCCTACCGCTCGACGAGGCTCGCCAGCTCCTCGACCGCGGCCGTCACCGAGCCCAGCCCCGCGAGCGAGGCGCGCCAGTCCCCCGCCACCTGCAACCCATGGTCGGCACCGGCCACCTCGACGACGCGGGCCCCGCTGCGCGCGGCGACGTCGGCGTCCCAGGACGGGTCCGCCAGGCCCCCGGCGAGCAGCGCCGGGAGCCCCGAGGCGGGCAGGGCCAGCGCGGCCGCACGCACCTCCGGCGCCTCCGCCATCGCGGTGAGGAGCGGCGTCGGCCACGCCCCCGGCACACCGAGCTCGACACACAACGGCAGCATGAGCGTGCCGAGCGACTTGCCGACCACGAGGCAGCGCGCACCCGCCGCGCCGCTGACGACGTCGCGGACCACCTGCTCGTACACGGCCCTGCCCTGCGCGCGGCTCTCCGGGCGGACGTCCCAGACGACGGTGCGCAGGCTCCACCCGGCGTCCTCCAGGGCGCGGCCCGGGTACGCGAGCAACGGGTGCTCCGCGGTGTACCCGGTGCCGGGCAGCACGATCGCGACCCGGCCCGGGTCGCCGTCGATCGCTTCGATGTGGTGGTCGGCCATGCGGCTACTCTGCGCCAGGTCCGCGGCTTCTACGAACGCCTGGGCTACACCGACCAGGAGACGACGGTGCTGGGCCGCTGGTTCTGAGCCCTACCCGAGCCCGACGACCGCGTCGGTGGCGAACTCGTAGAGCCGTCCGCCGATCGCCTGGGGGCGAGGCGCCTCACGCTCGTCGGTCCAGAGGTCGATGCCCGTGGCCAGGTCGAGGGTGCGCCACCGCAGCACCGCCGTGCCGTGTGCGCTGAAGTCGCCGGCGAGTGACACCAACGTCACGCGGCGCCCGTCGGTGAAGGCGCGGTCGATCTGTTCGGTGTAGTCGCCCAGCAGTCCGTCGCGTGTCCACAGCTCGCTCCCGGTGCGCGGATCGAGTCCGACGACCGCCCTGCCGTCCGTGACGACCAGCACGTCCGCAGTGCGGAGGAGGGGTGTGGTCACTGTGCTGGAACGTGTCCACAGCTCGGTCACGTCGACCGGGTCGAAGGCAGACAGCCCCTTGCTGCCCACGGTGAGCAGGACGTCGGCGCGGGAGCCGTCCGTCGCCATGGGGTGGGCGGGAGACCCGGGAACGTCGCCGACGACCGTGCCGTCCTGGCGCCAGATCCGGTACGTCTCGCTGCCGGCGAGCGACCCGCCCGTGGGCTCGTCCCCGTCGTTCACGCTGGTCGCGTAACCACCGGGCTCGAGGCTGACGACCCCGTAGCCCCAACGGTAGGCAGCGGCGCCGAACGGGTCGATCGACCACACGATCTCGCCCGTGCCGAGGTCGACGGCTGCGCTGACCCCGCACTGCGAGAGCCACACGCGCCGCACGTCGACCATCGAGGAGAAACCCCCGACGAGGTCGCTGACGACGTTCGACGGGCTCCCGTCGCCGTTCCAGCTGACACACGCACCGGTCTGGTCCGACCCGGTCCCGGCGGCAGCCGTCGCCCCGGGGACGGTGGTCTCCCAGCGCACGTCACCGGTGACGGCGTCCTCGAGGCGGACGACCATGTCGCGCGTCGCCAGCGCGTCGATCAGCGCGCCGTCCAGGACGGTGGCCCGCGCCGGTGTACCGACCCGGGACACCCGGAGCAGGCCTTCCGCCACCGGGATGACGAGCTCCGTATCGGTGCCGCCATCGAGATCGCGCCGTGCGACGACGCGGCCGTCCGCTCCGACGACGACGACGCCGCCCTGCGGGCCCACGGTCGGGCAGACCACCTGGGTCGCCACGCCCACCTCCCCGGTCCAGGCGGGTCCCGGCCCAGGGACGAAGCCGCACTCGAGCGCACCCTCGACCTCGGTGGACCACCGCACGCTCCCGTCGACCGGGTCCAGACCGGTGAGCGTCACCCACGCGTCGCCCTCGACCGTGATCCACGAGTCGCGTGCGGCCACGACGAGGACGCCGCCGACGACGGCCACGGGCCTCGGGTTGCTGAGTTCTGCCCGCCACCGCTCGCGGGGC
>CBINDH010000397.1:0-2569 GCA_966249365.1 uncultured Xylanimonas sp.
GCGGTCGACCACGACCTGCTCGACGAGCCGCCGTTCCTGGACTCGATGGACCAGCTCGTGCGCGCGACCATCACGCGCGCCGGGCACCAGGTGCGGGTGGGCTAGCCGAGCTCGCTCGTGCCCGCGTAGAGGTGCAGCACGGGCACCGCGAGGGTGTCGCGCGCCTTCGACGCCCAGTCGGCGTGGAACGTGTCGGCGAGGGCGTGCGGGTAGGTGACCACGACGATCTCCCGCACGCCACCGCCTGCCACGGCTGCCTGCAGCGCGGGCAGCGGGTCGTCCTGCGTCACGGACCCCTCGGCCGCCATGCCCGCGGCCCGCAGCGCGGCGACCGACGTCGCGAGCTTCTCCGACGCCGTGACGGCCGCCTGCGCGGCGTCCGGCCGATCGCCCGTGAGGTCGGCCCACGCCTTGCGCAGCTCGCCCGAGCCGATGTGCTCGAGCAGCGCGGCCAGCAGGTGCCGCTCCGTCTCGGCGGGGACCAGCACCCGGAAGGCGACCGGGTCGGGGACGCCGTCGCCGTCAGGGTCCCGGTAGATGTCCAGCACGTGCTCGACGTCGGCGGCCGTCAACGCAGCCTCGGTGAGGATGATCACGACGTCCGAGGACTCGGAACCAGGGTCGATCGCCATGGCCTGAACCTAGCGCGCGAGCACCCGCGCGGCACGGGGTCGGGCGATCAGGGCCGCGCGAGCTCCCAGCGCGCCAGCAGCGTGCCCGTCGCGGGCGCGTGCAGCAGGTGGCCGAGGCGCGCGCCGACGGGCGGGCCCGCAGGCAGGTCGCCGTGCCCGCCGCCCGCCACGATGCGACCCGGACCCGGCCCGACCAGCAGCGGCGCCGTCGAGACGCACAGCTCGTCGACCAGCCCGGCCGCGAGGAGGTCCGCGAGGAGGCTCGGGCCGCCCTCGTTCAGCACGCGCGTCAGCCCGCGCTCGGCGAGCGCCGCCAGGCCCGCCGCGAGGTCGACGTCCGCGCCCTCCGACGCGGCGACGATGACGCGCCCGGCGGGGAGCGCGGTCAGCGCGGCGGCCTCGCCGCGGGCACCCGTGATGACGAACGGCGGCCGCCCGGCCTGCGCGAGCACGGCCGGCACGTCCCCGCTGCGGGTGACGAGCGCGAGCTCGAGCGGTGCGTCGCGCAGGTGCTCGAGCCCCTCCGGCCGCCCGAGCTGCGTGTACCGCTCGGCGCGTGCCGTCCCCGCGCCCACGACGACGACGTCGGCCAGCGCTCGGAGCACACGGAACACCCGCCAGTCGGCGCGGTCGTTGATCGACCCGGAGACGTGGTCGGGACCCCAGGCCGCACCGTCGACGGCGGCGATCATGTTCGACCGCACGAGCCCCGGCCGGTGGGCGTACAGGTCCACCAGGGCGGCCTCGCTGTCGTCGGGCGGGACCGGCCGGGCATGCGGGACCAGGAGGTCGAGCGCGGGGAGGGCGGCCATCTGGGCAGTGTCCCACCTCACAGCGTGCGTCATGCTGACAGCACGTAGTCTTGACGCCCGTGACGAGCGCCACGATCGACCCCGCGGACACCGACGTGCACCGCCCGTCGTCGCTGACCGCGGTCCGGCCGGCCGTGAGCCGCGAGCGCCTGCTGGCCGACCTCGTCCCGCCGCGCCACTTCGCCGAAGCGCGCTTTGACACGTACCGTGCCCAGCCCGCCTTCCCCAGCCAGGCCGCCACCGTCGCCCGGCTCCAGGAGGTCGCGGCCGCCGTCGCGCGCCCGCCACGCCGCGGCATCTTCGCCCGCAAGGCCTCTGCGGGCCCGCCCGCCGTCTACCTCGACGGCGGGTTCGGCGTCGGCAAGACGCACCTGCTCGCCGCGCTCGCCCACGCCGTCGGCATCGAGCACACCGCCTACGGCACGTTCGTCGAGTACACCAACCTCGTCGGGGCGCTCGGCTTCCAGAACACCGTCGCCGCGCTCGCCGCGAAGAAGCTCGTGTGCATCGACGAGTTCGAGCTCGACGACGCCGGCGACACCACGCTGATGAGCCGCCTGCTCCGTGAGCTCACCGACCGCGGGGTCGCGCTCGCCGCGACGAGCAACACGCTGCCCGAGGCGCTCGGCGAGGGCCGGTTCGCGGCGGAGGACTTCCTGCGTGAGATCCAGGCGCTCGCGGCACGCTTCGAGGTGCTGCGCGTCGACGGCGACGACTACCGCCACCGTGCCGTGGTCACCGACGCGCGCCCGCTGCCCGTCGACGTCGTGCGGCGTGCCGCGGCCTCCAAGCCCGGCGCGACCCTCGACGACTTCGCGGCCCTGCTCGACCACCTCGCCACCGTGCATCCCAGCCGGTACGGGGCGCTGCTCGACGGCGTCGGGCTCGTCGCGCTGACCGGCGTGCAGCCGGTGGTGCGCGAGGAGGTCGCGCTGCGGCTCGTCGTCCTGGTCGACCGGCTGTACGACAACGACGTGCCGGTGCTGCTCGCCGACGCGGGCGAGGACGTGCTGTTCAGCGACGCGATGCTGCGAGGCGGGTACCGCAAGAAGTACTTCCGCGCGCTGTCCCGGCTCGGCGCGCTGGCCGAGGAGGGCCGGCTGCAGGTCTCAGCCGGCTGAGCCG
>CBINDH010000398.1:0-2548 GCA_966249365.1 uncultured Xylanimonas sp.
CGCAGGAAGTACGTGTTGATGATGTCGCGCCAGTCCGTCGTCGAGCGGACCTGCTCGGCGAAGCGTTCCGTGACGCGCTCGGCGACGTCGGCGGGGAAGGCGTCCCGGGCGGCCTCCCACGCGGCGGCCGACGCCTTGACGCGCTCCAGGCCTTCGAAGTGGGTGTCGTACACGTGCTGGACCACGGTCTTGCCGCTGTGCAGCACGTGCGTGTACGGCACGTGGTGGAAGAACAGGAGCAGCTCGTCGGGGCACGAGTCGAGCGACTCGAACACCTCGGACCACGGGGCCGGGTACTGGGCGGTGAAGCCCGAGCCCGTCGCGACCGTCCGGTCCACGCCGATGCCGTCGCGGTCGGCGAAGTGGTAGGTGCCCCACGGGGTGTACTCGTAGCCGTCGGGCGAGGGGCCGTAGTGGCTGTGCGGGTAGACCATGAAGCACACGCCGAGCGGGGCGGTGTACATCTCGTAGGTCTCCCACGACTCGTCGAGGATCGCGTGGACCGCCCGGGCGCCCTCGGCGGGGAGCCCCGGGAACGTCAGCCCGATCCACTCGTCGAGGACCGCGATCGGGTCGCCCGTCGGGTCCCACGTGAGCCGGCCCCAGGCGTAGAGGTTCGCCTGCGCGAACGGGTGCCCGGTCCAGAACACGTCGTCGCCCACGTTGGAGACCGCGGCGAGGCCGCCCGCGAGCCCGCCGGGGCCGCGCCCGGTGGCGATGTCTGCCATGGTCGCCGAGCCCTCGCCCCGGTACGGGAACGCAAGGAGCTGCGACCACATGCGGCCGAGGTACACGGCGTGCTTCTGGTGGCCCAGGTACTCGGTCGTGACCTGGAACTCGGCGGCCACCCGGGTGTCGGGCATGGCCGCGATGGCCGGCGAGGGTGCCTCGCGCACCTGGAAGTCGAGCGGGCCGTGCTTGATCTGCACGACGACGTTCTCGGCGAACGTGCCGTCGTACGGGGCGAAGTGCTGGTAGGCGGCCTTCGCGCGGTCGGTCTTGCGGTCGCGCCAGTCCTGCTCGTGGTTGTAGACGAACGCGCGCCAGTGGATCAGGCCGCCGTGCGGGGCGACGGCCGCGGCGAGCATGTTGGCGCCGTCGGCGTGCGTGCGGCCGTACGCGAACGGGCCGGGCTGTCCCTCGGAGTCGGCCTTGATGACGAACCCGCCGAAGTCGGGGATCACCTCCCACACCCGCGTCGCGGCGTCGGCCCACCACTGCTGGACCGCCGAGTCGAACGGGTCCGTCGTCGTCAGGCCGCCGAGGTGGCTCGGCGCACCCCAGCTCACGGACAGGTGGGTGGTGATGCCGTACGGGCGGAAGACTGCGGCGATACGGGCGGTGTCCGCGAGGCTCACGTGGCCGTGCGCGGTGTCGCCGCACGACGGCGAGCCTGCGTCGAGCAGGTGCATCTCGAGGCGGCCGACGTTGACGTTGTTGATCGCGACGCGGTTGATACCGGCCGCGGCGAGCAGGCGCGCGTACTGCGCCACGCGGGTCAGGTCCGTACGGACCACACCGTCGTCGTAGAAGATCGAGCCGCCCGAGTAGCCGCGCTCGACCTGCCCCATGGCGGGGTGGACGGCGACGTTGTCCCAGTGGTCGAGCATGCGCAGCGCGGTCGCGGGCGCGTGGCGCTCGGTCCCGTCGGCGGCGTCGAGCGCCGCCTCGCCGCCGCGACGGTCACTCCGCCGCCGGCACGCGTGACGGTGAAGGCCTCGGGGTCGTCGTCGCCCGGGACGATCGCGAAGACGACGTCGGCCATGCCGTGCTCGGTCCCGACGACGGCGCCGCCGTGCGCGGCGACCGCGGCCGCGACCTCCGCCCTGAGGGTGGCCGCCACCGGTGAGACGTCGTCGCGCAGGTCGAGCGCGACGCGGCGCGAGCCCAGCGGCGCGAACGCCGCCTCGGGGAGCCAGGCGGGATGGACGGCGGGATCGACGACCGGCGCGGCGGCGCTCATGGCACGGTACTCCTCGGGCTGGGGCGCGGCGGACCGCCGCTTCTGAGAACGTTTGCAGCATACTGGGCGCCTCATGGGCGTCACGGGTGCTCGGTCGCCCGGCGCCGGCCCGGTGCCGGGCAGGACAACAGGAGGTACTGGTGGTGGTCACGGTTCGCGACGTCGCCCGGGTGGCGGGCGTCTCGATCTCGACCGTCTCGAGGGCGCTGTCGGCCCCCGAGCGCGTCGCCCAGGACACGCGCGACCGCATCGCGGCGATCGCGGCAGAGCTCGGGTACGAGCCCAACCGCGCCGCCGCCGGGCTCCGCGCCGGCCGCACGGGAGCGATCGGCCTGCTCGTGCCGGACCTCGCCAACCCGTACTTCGCCGCCGTCGCCAAGGGCGTCGCCGAGCGGGCCCGGGCGCACGGGCTGGGCGTGTTCGTCGTCGACACCGACGAGGACCCGGCGGCGGAGGTCGACCTGCTGCGCAGCCTCGCGCACCAGACCGACGGCGTCATCCTCGCCTCGCCGCGCGTCGTCCAGGCGGACCGCGAGGTCGTCGGCAACAACCCCGTCGTCGTCTTCAACGAGGACGGGCCGCTCG
>CBINDH010000399.1:0-2540 GCA_966249365.1 uncultured Xylanimonas sp.
ACGGGGCTCAACCATCAGCGGGGGTGGTTTCGACGGGGCTCAACCATCAGCGGGGGTGGTTTCGACGGGGCTCAACCATCAGCGGGGTGGTTTCGACGGCACCCCGCCACCACCGGGACCGCTCAGCCGATGTAGAGCATCTGGATCGACTGCGTGATCGACTGCAGCTCGTCCTTCGTGTACACGGCCTCGGGCTCCGGCCGGACCGGGCCCTCCTCCAGCGTGGACCACTGCCAGCGCGGGCGGACCCGGCCTTCCGGGCCGTCCTCGCGCAGCTGCAGGTCGACCCACGCCGCATACCGGTACCCGTAGCGGAGCTGGACCGAGCGGACGGTCGCGAAGTCGGGCTCATGGTCCTGGTGCGAGGCGAAGTCGGCGGTCAGCGAGACGAGGAGCAGGTTGTCCTCGGGGCCGAGCCGGCCGCGCCGGTGCACGATGAGGTCCGGTGCGCGCAGGACGCCCGTGCCGTAGGCCAGCGACGGCTCCTGCGAGGCGAAGCTGCGCTCGTAGTCGCAGTCCACGTCCCACGACTCGTCGATCGTGGGACGCAGGTGCCAGCCGACATGGAACGCGATCGAGCGTGCACTCGGATGTGACGTGCCGGTGGAGGGCGTGAACAGGCCCCACTCGTTCGTCAACGTGGTGGTCAGGGCAATGCGGAGTCGCGCCTGGACGTCGTGCAGCAGCATGGTGGCACGGTACTCCTCGGGTCCCTCCGGGCAGCGAGTGTCCGGCTTTCGGCGTGTGGTCGTACCACTCGGTGGTATCAGCCCGACGCCGCGAGCCGGACGACCACCGTGCCCGCCGTGACCTCGCCGTCGTCGGCCGTCCGCCACGGGTCCGCGTCGTCGCGTGCGGCCCGCACGGCGTCGGTGCGCGACCAGACGCGGTCGGCCACGCGCACCTCGACGGCGTCGGTGACGGACGCCGTCGTGACGGCCCACTGCGCGACCGCCCAGCCGGCCCGTACCGGGTCCCCGGTCGGCAGCGCGGCCGCGTCGACACGGACGGCGACCACGCCGTCCCCGCCCCCGTCCTCGACGACGACGGCGGCCGGGTCGAGCCCCAGGTCGCGCGCAGCCCGCGCGGCGAACGTGGCGGTGACCTCACCCGACGCCGAGGGCGTCGCCACGGGCCACAGCTCGCAGGTGACGACGGCGGGCGAGTGGCCGGTGAGCCCGCTCGCCCAGGCACGCGCCCGGACCTCGTGCTGCGCGTACGCGTCCGGGTAGGCCGAGCGCTGCACCGCCTGGGCGGCCACCGTGACCTCGAGCGACTCGTAGTCGGCCACGCGCGCGAGCGCGTCGTAGAACGCGTCCGTCGCGTACACGGGGTCCGTGACCTGCTCCTGGGTGCCCCAGCCCTGCGAGGGCCGCTGCTGGAACAGGCCGAGGGAGTCCCGGTCGCCGTAGTCGATGTTGACGAGCTTGGACTCCTGCAGCGCCGTCGCCAGCGCGATCGTCGCCGCCCGCGCGGGCATGGCCCGCCGCACCGAGGCGCCCGCGATCAGGCCCGCGTTCTCGGCCTGCACGGGGGAGAGGTACCAGGCGGTCCCGTCGAGCGTCGCCGTGCAGCGCTGCCGCACCGGGACGCCCCCGTCGCGGTTCAGGGCCCACCACCCGCCGACGGCGACCAGCGCCACCGCGACCACCGCGACGACGACCCCGCGACCGGCTCGCCGCCGGCGACGCGACCGCGTCCGCGCGCTCACTGGGCGTGCAGCGCTGCGTTGAGCTCGTTGCCCACGCCGCGGCGCGCGAGCACCTCGATCCCCCCGGTCGTCGAGTTGCGGCGGAACAGCAGGCCCGGCACGCCCGACAGCTCGCGCGCCTTGACCACGCGCTGGCCGGCGTCGCCCGCCGCCTCGCCCACCACGGTGACCTTCGTCCCCGCGGTGACGTACAGCCCCGCCTCGATCACCGAGTCGGCGCCGAGCGCGATGCCCGCACCGGCGTTGGCGCCCAGCAGGGCGCGCTCGCCGATGACGACGCGCTCCTTGCCCCCGCCCGACAGGGTGCCCATGATCGAGGCGCCGCCACCGATGTCGGCGCCGTCGTGCACGACGACGCCCTGCGAGATGCGGCCCTCGACCATCGAGACGCCGAGCGTGCCCGCGTTGAAGTTCACGAAGCCCTCGTGCATGACGGTGGTGCCTGGCGCAAGATGCGCGCCCAGGCGCACGCGGTCGGCGTCGGCGATCCGCACGCCCGCAGGCAGGACGTAGTCGACCATGCGCGGGAACTTGTCGACGCCGTAGACCGTCACCGGGCGACCGTTCGCGGTGCGCAGCCGGCCGCGCGTGGCCTCGAAGCCCTCGGGGGCGCACGGGCCCGCGTCGGTCCACACGACGTTCGCGAGCGCGCCGAAGATCCCGTCGAGATTGATCGAGTTCGGCACCACGAGGCGGTGCGAGAGCAGGTGAAGCCGCAGGTAGGCGTCGGCGGCGTCGGCGATCGGCGCGTCCAGGTCGACGACCGTGCGCACGACGACCGTCTCGACCCCACGGGCCTCGTCGCGGCCCGCGAGCGAGACGAGCGACT
>CBINDH010000400.1:0-2534 GCA_966249365.1 uncultured Xylanimonas sp.
CCGGCGGCCTTGAGGCTCGAGCGCAGCTCCTTCGGCAGCGAGAACATCAGCTCCTCGGTCGCGGTGCGCACCTCCTCGACGTGCTCGAACCCGTGCCCGCCGAGGTACGCGATGACGTCCTGGACCAGGATCTCGGGCACCGAGGCCCCCGAGGTCACGCCCACGGTCGTCGCCCCGGCCAGCCAGGCGTCGTCGATCTCGGCGGCACGGTCCACGCGGTATGCGGCGCGCGCCCCGGCCTGCAGCGCGACCTCGACCAGGCGGACCGAGTTCGACGAGTTCGCCGAGCCCACGACGATGACGACGTCGGCGTCGGGAGCGAGCTTCTTGACCGCGACCTGGCGGTTCTGCGTGGCATAGCAGATGTCGTCGCTGGGCGGGTCCTGCAGCGACGGGAACCGCTCGCGCAGGCGCCGGACGGTCTCCATGGTCTCGTCGACCGAGAGCGTCGTCTGGGAGATCCACACGACCTTGGCCGGGTCCCGCACCACGACCTGGTCGACGTCGTCGGGGCCGTTGACGACCTGCACGTGGTCGGGCGCCTCGCCGGCGGTGCCCTCGACCTCCTCGTGGCCGGTGTGGCCGATGAGCAGGATGTCGTAGTCGTCGTTCGCGAAGCGCACGGCTTCCTTGTGCACCTTGGTCACGAGCGGGCACGTCGCGTCGATCGTCCGGAGCGCGCGGGCTGCGGCGGCGTCGCGCACCGCGGGCGACACGCCGTGTGCGGAGAACACGAGCCGGGCGCCCTCGGGCACCTGGTCGGTCTCGTCGACGAAGATCGCGCCGCGCTCGCGCAGGGTCTCGACGACGTGCTTGTTGTGCACGATCTCCTTGCGCACGTACACCGGTGCCCCGTACGTCTCGAGCGCCTTCTCGACGGCGACGACGGCACGGTCCACGCCGGCGCAGTAGCCGCGCGGGGCGGCGAGGAGCACGCGCTTGGTGGGGGCCTCGGTGGGGGTGACGGTCACGGCCCCAGTCTAGGTGGGGGCTCGTGAAGGGCCCGTGCGGGGAGCCGTCGGGTCGTGGGTGCGGACGCGCCTGGTCGAGGGCGTCGGAGGCGTGGTGCACCCTAGGGGCGTGACCCAACCTGCCGCCCCGCTCACCACGCCCGACGCGCCCTGGTCGGTCTCGGTCGTCTCGGAAAAGATCCGCGGCTGGATCGCGCGCCTGGGCGACGTGTGGGTCGAGGGCCAGGTCGTGCAGTTCACCGAGCGGCCGGGTGCCTGGATGCAGTACCTGACGCTGCGCGACGTCGACGCGGAGGCCTCGCTGCAGGTCAAGATCCCGACGCGCGTGCTGGCGGCGAGCACCGCGAAGGTCGAGAAGGGCGCGCGCGTCGTCGTGCACGCCAAGCCGGACTTCTGGACGGGGAACGGCTCGTTCGCGCTGCAGGCCGACGAGGTCCGGCCGGTGGGTGTGGGCGAGCTGCTGGCCCGCATCGAGCACCTGCGGCGCATCCTGGCCGCGGAGGGTCTGTTCGACGAGTCACGCAAGGTGCGGCTGCCGTTCCTGCCGCGCGTCGTCGGCCTGGTCACGGGACGCAACTCGGACGCCAAGCACGACGTGATGCGCAACGCGCAGCTCCGGTGGCCGCAGGTGCGGTTCGAGGTCCGCGAGGTGGCCGTGCAGGGCTTCTCGGCGGTCCGCGAGGTGCGGGGCGCGATCGCGGAGCTCGACGCCCTGCCCGAGGTCGAGGTGATCGTCGTCGCGCGAGGGGGCGGCGCGCTGGAGGACCTGCTCCCGTTCAGCGACGAGGCGCTGGTGCGCGCCGCGGCGGCCTGCCGCACGCCGTTGGTCTCGGCCATCGGGCACGAGCAGGACTCCCCGCTGCTCGACCTCGTCGCCGACCTGCGGGCGTCCACCCCCACGGATGCGGCCAAGCGCGTCGTGCCGGACGTCGCCGAGGAGCGTCGCCGGGTCGACCAGGCACGGCGGATGATCCGTCACGCGCTGCGCACGCGGCTGGAGCGCGAGCAGCACGGCCTCGACGGCCTCCGCTCGCGGCCGGTGCTCGCCCGGCCGGAGTCGATGATCGAGCACCGCGAGCGGGACGTCGAGTACCGGATCGCCCACGCGCGGCACGTGCTCAACGCGGCGCTGCTGCGCGCGTCGGGCGAGATCGGGCGGCTCGGGGCGCAGGTCCGCGCGCTCTCGCCGGCGTCCACCCTCGAGCGCGGCTACGCCGTCGTGCAGCGCGCCGACGGGCACGTGGTCCGTTCACCCGACGACGCCGCGGCGGGCACGCGGGTGCGCCTCCGGCTCGCGCGGGGCGAGCTCGGGGCGACCGTCGAGCCGGCACCGTGACCCACGCCACCCTGTTTCTCCAACACTGCCTTGGATAAAGTGCCGTCATGACCTACGTCATCGGCAAGCCGTGCGTCGACGTCATGGACAGGGCGTGCGTCGACGAGTGCCCCGTGGACTGCATCTACGAGGGCAAGCGCTCCCTGTACATCCACCCGGACGAGTGCGTCGACTGCGGCGCCTGCGAGCCGGTGTGCCCGGTCGAGGCGATCTACTACGAGGACGAC
>CBINDH010000401.1:0-2531 GCA_966249365.1 uncultured Xylanimonas sp.
CCGCCCGGGAAGTGCTCGCCTGCGGCTAGGCGTCAGGAGGCCGCGGGACCTGCGCAGCGACCGACCCGGCGAAGTCGTCGCCGTGCGCGTCGCGCAGCGTCACGCCGGCAGCGTCGAGGCGAGCCAAGCTCGACGCGTAGGCCGGGTGCTGGCGGAGCGCCTCGTTCACCCACGGGACGCCCCACGCCGGCACGGAGCGGCCGAGCGCCTCGTTCAGGAGGCCCAGGGCGAGCGTGTCGTTGATCCCCGCCGCCCACTTGTTGAGCGTGTTGAAGCTCGCCGGCGCCACGAGCAGAGCGTTTCCGAGCGGGACGTCGTCGACCTCGTCGGGCCTGCGGAAGCGGCTGCGCACGACGTGGCCGGACGCCTGCTCGAGCGCAAGAAGGTCGACCCACTCGGCGGCCGCCGGCGTGAGCGTCACGACGACATCCCAGCCGCGCTCCTGCAGGGCCTGCACGAGGCGCTCCGCCTCGAGCACCGGCGGGCAGGCGCAGCCGACGAGGTAGAGGACGTTCCCCGGGCCGCTCTCGAAGCTCGGCATGGTCAGGCTGCGACGGTCACGCGAGGATGCGCACACCATCGTGTGCGCGGACGATGACGGGGCCGGGGGTGAGGGCGTCGAGGAGGCGCACCGAGTACGCCTCGTCCATGCGGCTGGTGATCTCCTCTGGCGTCAGCCAGGCGACCTGGCTGGCCTCCGGAGTGGGCTTGGCCTCGCCGGCGAGGTGCCGACAGCGGAAGACCAGAGCGATGATGCCGCGACTCATGTTCTTGTAGATGCCGGTGACGTGCTCTGGCTCGACAACGACGCCTGTTTCCTCAAGGACCTCTCGCACCACGCCCTCCTCCGGCGTCTCGTCGAGCTCGAGCACTCCGCCGGGCAGCTCCCAATGCGAGTTGTCCCGGCGCCGGATGGCCAGGAAGCGGCCGTCGGCGTCCGAGATTGCGCCAGCGACGCTGACGCTGTGGCGAGGCGTGGGGTGCTCCTGAGGCATGACCAGTAGGGTAACTGGTACAGGCGTGTAGGCGAATAGAGGAGTGCTGCGTGGCCCTTGGCTCCATCGACCCGACTGCCGATCGGCCGGTCTACCTTCAGATCGCGGACCGACTCCGGGAAGCGATCGATTCCGGCACGTTTGGGCCCGGCGATCAGCTTCCGAGCGAGCGGGCCCTCATGGACCAGTTCCTTGCCGCCCGAGGAACCGTCCGCCAGGCGATCGCGGTCGTGAAGGCGGAAGGCCTCGTCGACATCGAGCACGGCCGCGGCGCATTCGTGCGCCGGTTGCCCCCGGTGAAGCGAGTCGCCCACGACCGTTTCGCGAGGCGTCATCGGGAGGCGGGCAACGCGGCGTACCTCGCCGAGATGGCGGCCGATGGCCGGACGGCCAGCGTCGAGGTGCTGCGTGTCGCGCCGGAGGAAGCACCGACGAACGTCGCCGCCCGCCTCAAGCTCGACCCAGGGGCAACGGTCCTGGTGCGGCATCGTCGTTACCTTGCCGACGGATACCCGATGGAGCTGGCCACATCGTTCGTTCCTTGGGAGCTGGCCAAGGGTACGGCCATGACGCAGGAGAACCCCGGCCCCGGCGGCATCTACGCCCGGCTCGAGGAGACCGGGCATCGGCTCCGCCGGTTCGTCGAAGAGGTCACCGCTCGAATGCCCACACCGGAGGAGGCGCGGTCCCTCAGCATCGGTTCGGGCGTGCCCGTGATCGCGGTGGCCAGGACTGCTGTCGACGTGGACGAACGCCCCGTCGAAGTGTGCGACACCGTGATGGCGGCCGACCGGTACGTGCTGTCGTACGAACTGCCCGCGCGCTGAACCTGGTCACCCGACCAAGAAGTCCTAGACAGATCAGGCACTCACTGGTATAGACGACTAGAGAAGTTGCCCCGGGCGGTGCTGCAACACCCCCGGGGCCGGCCACTCCCCTGCATTCCCAGGAGGCGACATGACCCAAGCTACGCCGCGCCTGCGCGCGGCCCTTCCCCCTTCCACCGACGCCGAGCCGGTGCGCTCGCGGAGCGCCTTCGAGGCGCAGGTCGCCGAGGTGGCGCCGTGGTTCCAGGCCGACGAGGCCACGATGGACCGGCTCGCCGGCACATGGGCGACGATGCAGGACTTCGCCGCGACGCTCGCTGAGGTGCGGCCCCGGGTCGAGCAGCTGATCGAGCAGGGGTCGACGGCGCTGCGGGCCGTGGACGACATCTGCGCCGGGATCCCCGGCGAGGTGTGGGACGCGACCGACGAGTTCGTCGACGACTGGGAGGTCACCCTCAACCTCGTCGGCGGTGAGGTGACGCTCGACGCGATGGCGCTCGGCGAGCGCCTGGCCGGGATCGACCCGCCGTGCCCCGAGCTGCGGACGTCACCCGCGCCGTCGCCGACGAAGCCCGCGGCGGCCGCCCCTCCGCTGCCGCCCGAGACGGTCACCTATCTCGCCGAGGCCGGCGCTCCCGTCGCGTACCCGGCGCTCGCCGTGCGCTCCCGCCGGGATCACGAGTCGCCGCCGCAGGCGATCCACTTCGTG
>CBINDH010000402.1:0-2520 GCA_966249365.1 uncultured Xylanimonas sp.
TGCCTCGTGCCTCGGCCTCCACCCTTCACTGCACGGTGTCGAGGTCCTCCGCGTCCACGATGCGGTAGGCGTAGCCCTGCTCGGCCAGGAAGCGCTGGCGGTGCGCCGCGAAGTCCTGGTCCACCGTGTCGCGCGCGACGACGGCGTAGAAGTGCGCGGTGCGGCCGTCGTGCTTGGGGCGCATGACCCGGCCGAGGCGCTGCGCCTCCTCCTGCCGGCTGCCGAACGAGCCCGACACCTGGATCGCCACCGACGCCTCCGGCAGGTCGATCGAGAAGTTCGCGACCTTGCTCACCACGAGGCGCGAGACCTCGCCCGAACGGAACGCGTCGAACAGGCGCTGGCGCTCGCGGACGGTCGTCGCGCCCGTGATCAGGGGTGCGCCCAGGTGCGCGGAGAGCTCCTCGAGCTGGTCGAGGTACTGCCCGATGACGAGGACCTGGTCGTCGGGGTGCGACTCGACGATCCGCTCGACCACGCGATTCTTGCCCGACGCCGTCGCCGCGAGCCGGTACTTGTCCTCCGGCTCCGCGACCGCGTACGTCATGCGGTCCGACTCGGGCAGCGTCAGGCGCACCTCGACGCAGTCGGCGGGCGCGATGTAGCCCTGCGCCTCGATGTCCTTCCAGGGGGCGTCGTACCGCTTCGGCCCGATGAGCGAGAAGACCTCGTCCTCACGGCCGTCCTCCCGCACGAGCGTCGCCGTCAGCCCGAGGCGTCGTCGGGCCTGGAGGTCCGCCGTCATCCGGAACACCGGGGCGGGCAGCAGGTGCACCTCGTCGTAGACGATGAGGCCCCAGTCGCGCGCGTCGAGCAGCTCGAGGTGGCTGTACACGCCCTTCCGCTTGGTCGTCAGCACCTGGTAGGTGGCGATCGTGACCGGCTTGATCTCCTTGCGGGTGCCCGAGTACTCGCCGATCTCGTCCTCGGTGAGGGTCGTGCGGCGGATCAGCTCGTCCTTCCACTGCCGCGCGCTGACGGTGTTCGTCACGAGGATCAGCGTCGTCGTGCCCGACTTCGCCATCGACGCCGCGCCGACGATCGTCTTGCCCGCACCGCACGGCAGCACGACGACGCCGCTGCCGCCGAACCAGAACGCGTCGACCGCCTGCGCCTGGTAGGGGCGCAGCTCCCAGCGCTTGACGTCCTCGGCGCCGATCGGGGTGGCCTCGTGGGTCAGCGCGATCGGGTGCTTCTCGCCGTCGACGTACCCGGCCAGGTCCTCCGCGGGCCAGCCCAGCTTGACCAGCACCTGCTTGAGATGGCCGCGCTCCGAGGGGTGCACGACCACGGTCTGGTCGTCGATCCGCTCGCCCAGCAGGCCTGACGTGCGCCGCGACTTGAGCACCTCGGCCAGGACCGCCTTGTCGCTCGCCTCGAGGACCAGCCCGTGCGTCGGGTGCGCGTGCAGCGTCAGGCGGCCGTACCGGTCCATCGTCTCGGCGACGTCGATGAGCAGCGCGTGCGGCACCGGGTAGCGCGAGAACTCGATCAGGGTGTTGACCACCTGCTCCGCGTCGTGCCCGGCGGCGCGCGCGTTCCACAGCCCGAGGTTCGTGAGCCGGTACGTGTGCACGTGCTCGGGTGCCCGCTCCAGCTCGGCGAACGGCGCGATCGCCCGGCGACACTCGTCGGCGCGCGGGTGGTCGACCTCGAGCAGCAGCGACTTGTCGCTCTGCACGATCAGGGGGCCGTCGGCCATGCGTTCTCCAGTCGTTCGTCTCGTGCGGGCTCGGGCCCGGCCTTGCTGGTTGAGCCCCGTCGAAACCCCGTCCGTGGTCTCGACGCGGCTCGGCCAGCGCGGGTCAGTCGTCGTCGGGGTCGACGGCGGCGATGCGATGCACCGCGACGGTCAGCTCCGCCCCGCGCTGGGGGTCCAGCGCCCGCAGGCGCCCCGCCTCCACACGCAACGGACGCACACGGCGCCGGACCGGGCGGCCGTGGCCGTCGACCAGCTCCAGCCACACGTGCGTGCCCTCGCGGACGGCGTCACGCAGGAGGGCCAACGCGTCGGCGAGGGCGGGTGTTCCCGCATCGGTGCGCAGGCGGTCGAGCATGTGGCTCTCCGATCCCGCGTCGCGCCAGGCGGGGCGGTGCGGGGACTCGCTGGTCGCGCCTGCGTCGCGCTCGGTCGCCGCGGCCACGGTCGCGTCCGACGTCGGCGCGCCGGGTGCGGTGCCGTTCGACGGCGTGGTCCCGTTCGATGCGGCCGGGCCCGGTGACATGCCGTTCGGCGTCGTCGCGCCGGGTGGGGCGCCGTTCGACGCGGTGGGGTCCGGCGCCGTGCCGTTCGGCGTCGTCGGGCCCGGTGCGGTCCCAGCCGGCGACTGCTCGCCCGCCGGTCGCGATCCCCACGGGCTCCTGCGCGACGACACCCCGCCCGCAGCCCGGTCCAGAGCCGCGACCGACACCCCGGACTCGCCGCCCGCCGTCGACGGGAACGGGGAACGGCGGCCCTAGCCGTCCGCGACCCGCAGGCGCTCGACGAGCGCACGCCGCTCGGCGTCCGTCGTCGGTGCT
>CBINDH010000403.1:0-2518 GCA_966249365.1 uncultured Xylanimonas sp.
CGTCCTCGCCGGCGCCCTCGGGCTAGTCCTCATCGTCGCCGCCGCGGGGTGGCAGGTCGTGGCGCTCGCCGCCCTCGCATCCCTGATCGTCGTCTGCACCGCTGGAGGCCGAGACCGATGACGCCGCCCCGCAACGGCACTCATGCCGACGTCCTCGACGTCACCGAGGTCGTCCCCGGCCGTGTCACCCTCACGCCCCCGAGCGCCCCCGCTGGTGTCACCGACGCGCCCCCGGCCTATGACCCCGAGGGCGCCGGCAGTGACACCGACGGCGTGTCACTGCACAAGCCCGGTGACACCGCCGGCGACACCAGCAAGCGCCGCGCCCCCGAAGGCCTGCCCGAGCCGGGCCGGCGCGAGGTGCTGCCCCCGTGGGCCAAGGACCCGAAGGCCACCGCCGTCTGGGCGGTGTCCTTTGCCTGGCACTGGCTCAAGTTCCACGCCCTGCACGTGCCCCTCGACCTCGCCAAGGCCGCCGGGTGGACCCCCCGCGGTGCCGGCCGGGCGATCGTGGCCCTGCACGGTTGGGTGACGGACAAGGACGCTGCGCCGCTGCGCCAGGCCGCCGTTGACGGGCGCCTGTTCGCCGAGCACCGCGACCTCGACCGGCGCCGCAAGGAAGCGTTCAAGGCCCGTGCGCCCGTCGCCGCCCTGGCCGTCGCCGGCGTCCCCGTGTTCGTGTAC
The DNA here is from genome assembly GCA_966249365.1 of uncultured Xylanimonas sp. Classification (GTDB taxonomy): domain Bacteria; phylum Actinomycetota; class Actinomycetes; order Actinomycetales; family Cellulomonadaceae; genus Xylanimonas. The sequence goes on from CBINDH010000403.1 coordinate 685, forward strand.
GCCGGCCTGAGGGCCGGCGGCGCGGTCACCGTCGCCACGGTGCTCGCCGTCGTGCTCGTCGGGGGCTGGTACGGCCGCCCGGCCGGCGAGCCGCTGTTCGAGCCGGCCGTCATCACCGCCCCGAAGGCGCGGCGGCTCACGATGGACATGGTCACGGCCGCGCTCGTCGCCGCCGGCCTCGGCCCGGCCGACGTGCTGCAGTTCTTCGTGCAGCCGCACCGGCGAGACGGGGGATGGGAGTTCACCGTCGACCTGCCTCCCGGCAAGGTGTTCGCCGGCGCGCTGGCCAAGCGCGATGCCATCGCCGGCGCCCTCGACGTGAAGGGCGTGCAACTGGTGCTCACCGAGGACGACGAGTCACAGCGGCGCGTGCACTTCTGGCTCGCCCCGGGTGACCCCTACGTCGGCGAGCCGATCCCGCACCCGCTACTCAGGGCGCGCTCGTGGTCCGTGTGGAAGGGCGCGCCGTTGGGCATGAACGCCCGACGCAAGCGCATCACCGTGCCACTGCTCTTCACCGGCGTCCTGATCGGCTCCTTGCCCCGCGTCGGCAAGACCGTGCTCGTGCGCTCGCTGATGATCCCGTGGCTGATGGACCCCGGCGCCCGAGTCATCGCCATCGACGGCAAGGGCGGCAACGACATGAAGCCCGCCGAGCGGCTCGCCTACCGCTACATCTCGGGCGTGACGCCGGCCGCCGTGCAGCTCGTCGTGCAGACCCTGCAGGAGCTGCTCGACGACTGCGACCGCCGCAACGCCGTGATCAACGGCTTGCCCATCGACGACTGCCCCGACGGGCGACTCACGCCCGAGCTCGCAGCCAACAAGACCCTCGACATGAAGCCCACCGCCGTGTTCGTCGACGAGGTGCACCGATACCTCGAGCACGCCGTCTACGGCACCGAGGTCGGCCACCTGCTCAAGGAGTTGGCCAAGGTCGCCCCGAGCGTCGGCATCTCGCTCGTGCTCTCCACGCAGCGCCCGGCGACCAAGACCATGGACGACGGCCTACGTGGCTCGCTCGGGACCCGCATCGCCCTGCGCACCGCCACCAAGACCGTCTCCAAGATGATCCTCGGCGACGCCGCCCCCGGCTATGACGCCAGCACCTTCGGGAAGCGTCACAAGGGCGTGTTCATCGTCGTCGGCGCCGACGACGGCGAGTTGGCCGAGGAACCACCGCAGATCGGCCGAGGGTTCCACGTCACCGTCAAAGCCTTCGACGAGCTGTGCCGACGCCTCCACGCCGACCGCGAAGCCAACGGGCTGCTCGAGGGCATGGCCGCCGGCGAGCAGCCCGTCCTCTCCGCCGAGTTCCAGCTACTCGACGACCTGGACGCCGCGTTCGGGCCCGGCGACGACAAGCTCTGGCACACCGAGATCATCGAGCGCATCAACGCCGCCCACCCCGAACGCGCCGGCGCCTGGACCGAGGAAACCCTCGGCCGTGCCTGCACGAACGTCGGCCTCCGCGTCCGCCAGATCAACCGCCGCGGCACCAACAAGCGCGGCGTGTGGCGGTCAGACCTGCTCGACCTGCTCGCCGAACGAGCCGAGCGCATCCGCCTCGCAACCGTCGACACCGACGCAGCAGACACCCAAGCAGTAGCGGACGACGCGCCCGACCCAAGCACGCCCGCTTAGCGGGTTGACCAGCCCGTACGCGCCCTAGCACCGCCCGAAGCCCACCACCCGAACGTGGGTTCGCGGCATCCATCCCGCCCCGGCCGCTACCGCTACGCCCGTCGCCACCTCGACGCAGAGCAGCTCGGCCCACCTCGACCGACAGGAGAGCATCCCATGACGCAACTCACCCGACGACATCAGCGCCGCC
>CBINDH010000404.1:0-2517 GCA_966249365.1 uncultured Xylanimonas sp.
GCGTAGAACTCGACGACCAGCTGGACCTCGCAGGTCACGGGGACCTCGGCGCGCTTCGGGCGGCGGGTCAGCGTGGCCTGGAGCTTCTCGAGCTGGACCTCGAGGTAGCCGGGGACGGCGGGCAGCACGTCGCGGTGCGCGCCGGCGGCGGCGACCTGGAACGGCGTGGTGGCCTGCGACTTCGGCTTGACCTGGAGGGTCTGGCCCGGCTTCACGCGGAACGAGGGGCGGTCCACGATCTTGCCGTCGACGAGGATGTGGCGGTGCGTGACGGCCTGGCGCGCCTGCAGGATGGTGCGGGCGAAGCCGGCGCGCAGCACGAGCGCGTCGAGGCGGGTCTCGAGGTCCTCGACCATGACCTCACCGGTCAGGCCGGCGGTCGTGCGGGCGTTCTCGTAGACCTTGACGAGCTGCTTCTCGCGCAGCGCGTACTGGGCGCGCAGACGCTGCTTCTCGCGCAGACGCACCGCGTAGTCCGACTCGGTGCGGCGACGGGCGCGGCCGTGCTCACCGGGCGGGTAGGGGCGCTTCTCGAAGTGCTTGACGGCCTTCGGGGTGAGGGCGATGCCCAGCGCGCGGCTCAGGCGGACCTGGCGGCGCGAACGGGTCACAGAGGTCACTGTGCTTCCTGTCCTGTAGTTGACTTCAGAAGGTCACACCCGGGCCGCGGTCGCATCGAGGTGATGGTTCCGTGCCGGGTGCGGGACCAGCCGATGCTCGCTTCCGGAGAAGGGAGACGGGGCCGAGGTCCCAGGCGGTCGCCTCGCAAGGCAACCTGCACATCCTACCCCAGCCCAGCGGGTGCCTCGCCCGGCCCGTCAGCTGCGGTCGAGGATCTCCCGGACCCGGGCCAGCCGCTCGCCCACCTGCCGCTCGTAGCCGCGGTCGACCGGCACGTAGTACCGGCGGCCCACGAGCTCGTCCGGGAGGTACTGCTGGGGGGCGACGGCGTGCTCGACGTCGTGCGGGTACACGTACCCCTGGCCGTGCCCGAGGCCCTTGGCACCCGCGTAGTGGGCGTCACGCAGGTGCATCGGGACGGTGCCGATGCGGCCCGCGCGCACGTCCGCGAGCGCCTCCCCGATGCCGACGACGACGGCGTTCGACTTGGGGGCGGTAGCGATGTGGATGACGGCCTCGGCGAGGATGATCTGCCCTTCGGGCATGCCGACCATCTGCACGGCGTGCGCGGCCGCGACGGCGGTCTGGAGCGCGGAGGGGTCGGCCATGCCGACGTCCTCGGCGGCGTGGACCATCAGCCGGCGCGCGATGTAGCGCGGGTCCTCGCCGGCGGCGACCATGCGGGCGAGGTAGTGCAGGGCGGCGTCGACGTCGGAGCCGCGCATGGACTTGATGAAGGCGCTGATGACGTCGTAGTGCTGGTCGCCGTCACGGTCGTACCGGACGGCGGCGACGTCGACGGCACGTTCGACGGTGGCGAGCTCGATGCGGACGTCGTCGGGCGGTCCGTCGGTGTCGGCGGCGTCGGAGAGCGCGGTGCCGGCGGCCGCCTCGAGGATGGTGAGCGCCTTGCGGGCGTCGCCGCCGGCCATGCGCACGAGCTGGTCCTCGGCGTCGTCGGCGAGGGTGACGGAACCGCCCAGGCCGCGCTCGTCGACGACGGCGCGGCGGACGAGCACACGGACGTGCTCGTCGGTCAGCGAGCGCAGCGTGAGCAGCAGGGAGCGGGACAGCAGCGGCGAGATGACGGAGAACGACGGGTTCTCGGTGGTGGCCGCGACGAGGGTGACCCAGCGGTTCTCGACGGACGGGAGCAGCGCGTCCTGCTGCGACTTGGAGAAGCGGTGCACCTCGTCGATGAACAGGACGGTCTCCTCGCCCGAGGTGGCGAGGCGGCGCCGGGCGTCCTCGACGACGGCGCGCACGTCCTTGACGCCGGCGGTGACGGCGGACAGCTCGACGAAGCGGCGGCCGGAGACGGTCGCGACGAGATAGGCGAGCGTCGTCTTCCCGGTGCCCGGCGGACCCCAGAGGATCACGGAGCCCGGTGCGGCGCGGCGCGCGGCCTCGGTGTCGGGCTCGACGAGGCGGCGCAGCGGCGAGCCGGGCGCGAGCAGGTGCTCCTGCCCGGCCACCTCGTCGAGCGACGCGGGCCGCATCCGGACGGCGAGGGGTGCGCTCGCGCCGGGCCGCGTCACGACCGGGGTGCCGTGCTCCCCCGTCGTGAGGGCGTCGAACAGATCCATGACCCCACCCTAGGCATCTCCACCGACGCACCCGACCGGTCGCCGCGCGTGCCTTCCGTGGACGTCGGCGGCATGCTGGCTTCGACCCGAGGGGGACTCATGGACGCCGACGTCATCGTCGCGGGGGCGGGGCCGACGGGCCTGCTGCTGGCGGGCGACCTCGCCGCGGCCGGGGTGCGCGTCGTCGTCGTGGAGAAGCGGCCCGCGGCGCTGAGCAACCTCACGCGCGCGTTCGCCGTCCACGCGCGCACGCTGGAGGTGCTCGACGCGCGGGGCCTCGCGGACGCCCTCGTCGCCACGGGCAGGCCGG
>CBINDH010000405.1:0-2506 GCA_966249365.1 uncultured Xylanimonas sp.
GGGCGCGCTGACGAGCGCCCCCGGACCGCTGTCGTTCTGGGTGGGCGGCGTCGTTCTCGTCGGGCTGGCGGTCGGGGCGGGAGCGGTGCGTCGGTACCGGACGGTGGCGTCCGACTCTCAGGCGGCGCAGGCCACCGCCGTCGCGGTGCTGCACGACCAGATGACGCGTCAGGACGAGCGCGAGCAGATCGCCCGCGAGGTGCACGACACCGTGGCGCACCACATCGCCTCGATCGCCATGCAGGCCTCGGCGTTCGAGGTCACGCAGCAGGATCCGGCGGCGAAGGACGCGGTGCGGCAGATGCGCGGCTCGGCGCAGCAGGCCATCGCCGAGCTCCGGTCGCTGCTGCGCGCACTGCGGACGGGCGACAACGCAGGGGTCGCGGGCGCGACCCTCGAGGACCTCGTCCCGCTGCTCGACGGTCTGCGCGAGCGGGGTGTCCTCGTCGCCGCGACCGTCTTCGTCTCCGACGCCTCGGACGCGTCGGAGGCTTTGTCGCGGGCGACGTTCCGGATCGTCCAGGAGTCGCTCACGAACGCGCTGAAGCACGCGCCCGGGGAGCAGGTCGAGCTGGCCGTCCGGGTGGGCCGGTCCGTGGGCGTCCAGGTGCGGGTGAGCAACCGCGTCGCAGCGGCCGCGGATCGTGGCCCCGGGGCGGGGGCAGGGCTGACGGGCATGGCCGAGCGCGCCCAGGTGCTCGGGGGGACGTTCAGCGCCGGGCTCGAGGGCGACCGGTTCGTCGTGGTGGCATGGCTGCCCTGGTCAGAGGGGATGGAGCCGCCACCGCGGCGCGAAGGTGGTGTCGGACCCACCGGCTAACGTCGGGTCTCGTGACCCGCGTGCTCATCGTCGACGACGACCCCCTGGTGCGCCGCCTCCTGGCGACCGTGCTGACGGCCCAGCAGATCGAGGTCGTCGCCGAGGCGTCCGACGGCGACGAGGTGGTCCAGCTCGTCGCCGCGCACCGGCCCGACGTCGTCCTGCTCGACCTGCGGATGCAGCGTGTCGGCGGCATGGCGGCGCTGGCCGCGCTGAGGCAGCGCCCCGAGCCGCCCGCCGTCGTCGTGCTGTCCTCCTTCGGCTCCGACGAGGCCGTGATCGCGGCGCTGCGCGCGGGCGCGGCAGGCTTTCTCGGCAAGGACGACGACCCCGAGCGCATCGCCGAGCAGGTGCGCGCTGCGGCGGCCGGGCGCGCGGTCGCCGGACAGGGCGCCCTCGACGCACTGGTCAGGCATGCCGCGGCGAGCGCGGGGGACCCGCGGGCGGAGGCTCGTGAGCGGCTGGGCCTGCTCACCGAGCGCGAGCAGGAGATCGTGGGTCTTCTCCCGCACGGATGGTCGAACCCGCAGATCGCGCGCCGCCTCTTCGTGGGCGAGAGCACCGTCAAGACCCACATCAGCAGCGCGATGGCGAAGCTCGGGCTGACATCGCGCGAACAGCTCGCGGTGCTCGCGGACCGGGCGGGGCTCACGACCTCGCCGTGAGCCCCGCCCGTGCGAGCCGGGTACGTCAACCCCGGGCGCCCGGCACCGGGTGGTTGGCCAGGAACAGGCCGTCGGGGTCGACGGACGAACGGATCGCCCGCAGCACCGCCCAGGAGTCCTCGTCGAAGAAGGTGCTCACGTCGGCGGGCTTCTCGGCGAAGTTGAGGTAGTTCCTGCCGTTCGCCCAGGGGCGCAGCGCCTCGACCATCCGGCCGGCGTCGGCGTGCCCTGCGGCAGCGGCTTCGGGCGTCGGTGCGACGGCCAGGCCGAACGCGAGGAACTGCCCGTCGAGGTGCGACAGGACGCCGCCGTCCTCGGCCGGCCGGCCGAGCGCCCCGCCGAGCTGACGGAGCTCGACGCACATGAGGCTCGAGCCGGACCCGGGCCCGCTCGCGGCGAGCAGCGCGTCGATGGCACGGTCGGGCAGCTCGGCGAGGATCGTCGTGTCCGCGACGCCGGGCATGGGCTCCTCGGGGTCCATGTGGAGCCGGATCATCGCGGGCGCCGGGATCCGGCCGAACGTGTCGACCTCGGGGGTGATCCGGCGCAGCGGCGCGAGGATCTCGGCGGCCCGCTCGTCGTCGTCGAGCACCGCGCCGTCGAGCATGACGACGCAGCGGCCGCGCAGGAACTCGGGCAGCTCGGGCAGGGGCGGCAGGTTGAGGATGCGCAGCGAGGTGGTGACCTCGTCGGGCGCGTCGACGGCCCAGCGCGACCAGGCGCGCAGCACGTCACGGGCCTGGGAGCCGTCCCAGATCATCATGCCGGCGTGCACGTCGGCGATCTCGAAGAGCTGCACCTCGAACGCTGTCGCGACGCCGAAGCTGCCGCCGCCACCCCGCACGGCCCAGAACAGGTCGCGGTTCTCGGTCTCGCTGGCGCGCACCTGGGTGCCGTCGGCGAGCACCAGCTCGACCGCGACCAGGCTGTTCGTCGTCAGGCCGAGCTTGCGCGAGTAGAAGAAGGTGCCGCCGCCGAGGGCGAAGCCCGCGAACCCCACGTCGGGCGCGGAGCCGTGGAG
>CBINDH010000406.1:0-2504 GCA_966249365.1 uncultured Xylanimonas sp.
ATCCGCCGGCACGGTCGCGTCATGGTGATCTGCGAGAACCTGCGCCACAAGCAGCGCCAGGGCTGAGCAGTCGCATGACCCCCCGGTGGCTGAGCCAGCCACCACCAGCGCACCGCCACAAAGCCGCCCCTCGAGGGCGGTGGAACCCTCGGTCCGGAGGCCGGGGCCCGCAAGCCCGCGGGACGACGGTGCGGAAGACCTCCGGCGAAGTACAGGAGCCGTCAGGCACATGGCACGTCTTATCGGCGTCGACCTCCCCCGCGAGAAGCGGGTCGAGATCGCGCTCACCTACATCTTCGGTGTCGGGCGCACCCGCGCTGCCGAGACCCTCGCCGCGACCGGCATCAGCCCGGACGTCCGCGTCAAGGACCTCGACGACGCCCAGCTCGTCGCTCTCCGCGACCACCTCGAGGGCAACTACAAGCTCGAGGGTGACCTCCGCCGTGAGGTCGCCGCCGACATCCGCCGCAAGGTCGAGATCGGCACGTACCAGGGTCTGCGCCACCGTCGCGGGCTGCCGGTGCGCGGTCAGCGCACCAAGACCAACGCGCGTACCCGCAAGGGTCCGAAGCGCACCGTCGCGGGCAAGAAGAAGGCCCGCTGACGTCTAGCAGTCCGGGTAGCCGGGCCACCCGGCCCGCTCCGGTCCGACGACCTCAGTACTAGGAGAGAACGAGCACATGCCTCCCAAGACTCGTGCCGCCGCCGGCACGCGCAAGCCGCGCCGCAAGGACAAGAAGAACGTCCCGCTCGGCCAGGCGCACATCAAGTCCACCTTCAACAACACGATCGTCTCGATCACCGACCCGAGCGGTGCCGTGATCTCGTGGGCCTCGGCCGGCCACGTCGGCTTCAAGGGCTCGCGCAAGTCGACGCCGTTCGCCGCGCAGCTCGCCGCCGAGTCGGCCGCGCGCCGCGCCCAGGAGCACGGTGTCAAGAAGGTCGACGTCTTCGTCAAGGGCCCGGGCTCCGGTCGTGAGACCGCGATCCGCTCCCTGCAGGCGACCGGCCTCGAGGTCGGTTCGATCCAGGACGTGACGCCCCAGGCGCACAACGGCGTTCGCCCGCCGAAGCGTCGCCGCGTCTGATCTTCGCGACCCGCCGGGCACCCCAGGGGCCCGGCGGGTCGACCCCTGGTCGGGCGGGCAGACCTGTCCGTCCGGCCTTCGCGAGCAGATGTCCCGCGCAACCTGTGATGCGTCAAATAGCGGACGCACACCGAAAGGACAACCACAGTGCTGATCGCACAGCGCCCCACCCTGACCGAAGAGGTCATCTCGGAGAACCGCACCCGGTTTGCCATCGAGCCGCTGGAGCCGGGCTTCGGCTACACGCTCGGCAACTCGCTGCGCCGCACCCTGCTGTCGTCCATCCCGGGCGCGGCTGTCACCTCCATCCGCATCGACGGTGTGCTCCACGAGTTCACCACCGTGCCGGGGGTGAAGGAGGACGTCACCGAGATCATCCTCAACATCAAGAACCTCGTGGTCTCCTCGGAGAACGACGAGCCGGTCGTCATGTACCTGCGCAAGCAGGGTGCCGGGGCCGTGACCGCCGCGGACATCGTCCCGCCGGCGGGCGTCGAGGTGCACAACCCCGACCTGCACATCGCCACGCTGAACGACAAGGGCAAGCTCGAGATCGAGCTGACCGTCGAGCGTGGCCGTGGCTACGTCTCCGCCGCCCAGAACAAGTCGGTGGACGCCGAGATCGGCCGTATCCCGGTCGACTCGATCTACTCGCCGGTCCTCAAGGTCACGTACAAGGTCGAGGCCACCCGTGTCGAGCAGCGCACGGACTTCGACAAGCTGATCGTCGACGTCGAGACGAAGCCGGCCATCACGCCGCGCGACGCGCTCGCCTCCGCCGGCAAGACGCTCGTCGAGCTGTTCGGCCTCGCCCGCGAGCTGAACGTCGAGGCCGAGGGCATCGAGATCGGCCCGTCGCCGACGGACTCCGCGCTGGCCGCGGACCTGGCGCTGCCGATCGAGGAGCTCAACCTCACGATCCGTTCGTACAACTGCCTCAAGCGCGAGGGCATCCACCAGGTCGGTGAGCTCGTCGCGCGCAGCGAGGCGGACCTGCTCGACATCCGCAACTTCGGCGCGAAGTCGATCAACGAGGTCAAGGAGAAGCTGGCCGAGCTCGGCCTGGCGCTCAAGGACTCGCCGCTCGACTTCGACCCGTCCGCCTCGTTCTACGACGGTGGCGACGACGCGGCCTACGACGAGCAGTCGTACTGACATCCCTGCTTCTGCCCTGCCGCGCGGCCTGACGCCGCGCGGCGGGGAACCCCCTCAAGGAGAACCCAGAAATGCCTACCCCCACCAAGGGTCCGCGGCTCGGCGGTGGCCCGGCTCACGAGCGTCTGATCCTCGCGAACCTCGCCACGGCTCTGTTCGAGCACGGCCGCATCACCACGACGGTCACCAAGGCGAAGCGCGTCCAGCCGCTGGCCGAGCGCCTCATCACGTTCGCGAAGCGCGGCGACCTGCACGCCCGCC
>CBINDH010000407.1:0-2500 GCA_966249365.1 uncultured Xylanimonas sp.
GCTCTGCGGGCCGTCGAGGACGTCGGCGGTGATCTCCTTGCCGCGGTAGGCGGGCAGGCAGTGCAGCACGATCGCGTCGGCCTTCGCCTGCGCGAGCAGCCCCGTGTCGAGCTGGAACGGGAGGAACGGCGTGGCCCGCTGCTCGGCCTCGGCCTCCGCACCCATGGACACCCAGGTGTCGGTCGCGACGACGTCGGCGCCGCGGACGGCCTCGACGGGGTCGGTGGTGACGGTGACCGAGCCGCCGGTCTCCGCCGCGATCTGGCGGGCGCGGGCGACGATCGCGGCGTCGGGCAGGTAGCCCTCCGGACCGCCGATGCGCACGTGCAGGCCGGCGGTCACCCCGCCGAGCAGGTAGCTGTTGCCCATGTTGTTGGCGGCGTCGCCGACGTAGGCGAGCACCTGGCCGGGCAGGGCCGCGACTCCGCCGCGGTGCTGCGCGACGGTCAGCAGGTCGGCGAGGATCTGGCACGGGTGGAAGCCGTCGGTGAGCGCGTTGACGACCGGGACGCGCGAGGCGGCCGCCATCTCGCGGATCCGGTCGTCGCCGAAGGTGCGCCACACGATCGCGGAGACCATGCGGTCGAGCACGTGGGTGGTGTCGGAGATCGACTCCCGCACCCCGATCTGCGCGAGGTTGCCGTCCACGACCATGGGGAACCCGCCGAGCTCGGCGATGCCGGTCGCGAACGACACCTGGGTGCGCAGCGTCGGCTTGTCGGTGATGAACGCGACGGCACGGGGGCCGTTGAGCGGCTGGCGGAAGTGGCGGTCCTCGCGGAACGCCATGCCGAGCTCGAGCACGTCCTTCTGCTCGGCGGGCGTGAGGTCGTCGTCGCGCAGGAAGTGGCGGATCATCAGGCCTCCGGGGTGGGCACGTCGTCGGGCAGGGACAGTGTGGCGAAGAAGGACGCGGCGTCGCGAGCCTGGTCGGGGGTGAGGATCAGCGGCGGAGCGAGCCGGACGGCGTCGGGTGCGACCGCGTTGACGATGAAGCCGGCCTCGAGCGCGCGGGCGGCGACCTGCGCGGCGACGGGCGCGTTGAGCACGACGGCGAGCAGCAGCCCGCGCCCGCGCACCTCGCGGACGAGCGGCGAGCCGCACATCTCGACCTCCTCGCGCAGCAGCGCGCCGACCTCGCGGACCTGGTCGAGCAGCGCGTCGCGCTCGATGACGCCGAGCGTCGCCAGCGCGGCGGCCGCGGCGACGGGGTTGCCTCCGAAGGTCGTGCCGTGCTGGCCGCGGCCGAGCAGCGTCGCCGCTCGCTCGCCGTACCCGATGACCGCCCCGATCGGGAAGCCGCCGCCCAGGCCCTTGGCGAGCGTGACGACGTCGGGCACGACGCCGCCGCCGATCTCCGGCTGGTGGTAGGCGAACCACGACCCGGTGCGGCCGATGCCGGTCTGCACCTCGTCGAGGATCAGCAGCGCCGCGGCAGCAGTGGTCAGCTCGCGCGCGTGCGCGAGGTAGCCCGGGGGCAGGGGCCGCACCCCGGCCTCGCCCTGCACGGGCTCGACGACGAGGGCGACGACGGGGCCACGCTCGGCGACCGCCTCGGCGGAGAACGCGGCGTCGAGCGCGGCCGTGTCGCCGAACGCGACATGCTCGACGCCGCCGGGCAACGGCTCGAACGGCGCGCGGTAGGCCTGCTTGTGCGTCAGGGCCAGCGCCCCCATCGACCGGCCGTGGAACGCGCCCTCGAGCGCGAGCACGCGGCCCGGGCCCACGCGGCGCGTCATCTTGAACGCGGCCTCGAGCGCCTCGGTGCCCGAGTTGGTGAAGAAGACGCGCGAGCCCTCCGGCGCCTGCGCCTTGTGCAGCAGCGTCTCCGCGAGCGCGATCTGGGTGGGCGTGCCGAAGAAGTTCGACACGTGACCCAGCGTCCCGAGCTGCGCGCTGATCGCGGCCGTCAGGGTGGGGTGCGCGTGGCCGAGCGCGTTGACCGCGATGCCCGCCAGCAGGTCGAGGTACCGCTTGCCGTCGGCGTCCCAGACGTAGCAGCCCTCGCCGCGCACGAGCACGCGCTGCGGCGGGCCGAAGGTGTCCATGACGGCGTGCGTGTACCGGTCGGTCCACGCGGCGGCCGAGGCGACGGCGCCGGCGGGGCCCGTCACGAGGTCGAGGATGTCGCTCATGAGTGGGCTCCTCCCGGGGCGTCAGGGGTCACCATGGTGCCGTTGCCGCGCGTCGTGAAGACCTCGAGCAGCACCGAGTGGGGCTGGCGGCCGTCGATCACGGTGGCCGCGGGCACGCCGCCCTCGACCGCGCGCAGGCACGCCTCCATCTTGGGGACCATGCCCGACTCGAGGGACGGCAGGAGCGCCGCGAGGTCGGACGCGCCGATCTTCTGCACCAGCGAGGACCGGTCGGGCCACGAGGTGTAGAGGCCTTCGACGTCGGTCAGGACGATGAGCTTGCGGGCGCCGAGAGCCACCGCGAGCGCCGACGCCGCGGTGTCGGCGTTGACGTTGAGCACCTGTGTGGGGTCGTCGACGTCCGG
>CBINDH010000408.1:0-2490 GCA_966249365.1 uncultured Xylanimonas sp.
AGCCGGGCGTGGGCAAGTCGACGCTCCTGCTCGAGGTGGCGTCGCAGTACGCGCGCGGCCTCGACGGCGCCGGTGCACGCACCGTGCTCTACGTGACCGGCGAGGAGTCCGCCGGGCAGGTCCGGCTGCGCGCCGAACGGGTCGGGGCGCTGGCGCCCTCGCTCCTGCTCGCGGCCGAGACGGACCTCGGCACCGTGCTCGGGCACGTCGAGGCGACCGAGCCCGCGCTGCTCGTCGTCGACTCGGTGCAGACCATCGCGTCGGGCGAGGTCGACGGCGTCGCCGGCGGCGTCTCCCAGGTGCGCGAGGTCGCCGCCGCGCTCATCGCCGTCGCGAAGGACCGTCAGGTGCCCGTGCTGCTCGTCGGGCACGTCACCAAGGACGGCACCGTCGCCGGGCCGCGCACGCTGGAGCACCTCGTCGACGTCGTCTGCCAGTTCGAGGGCGACCGGCACTCGCGGCTGCGCATGGTGCGCGCCGTCAAGAACCGGTTCGGGCCGACGGACGAGGTCGGCTGCTTCGAGCTCACCGAGGCGGGGATCACCGGCCTGACCGACCCGTCGGGGCTCTTCCTCTCGCACCTCGGCGCGGGGGTCCCGGGATCGTGCGTCACCGTGACGCTCGAAGGACGACGGCCCCTCGCGCTCGAGATCCAGTCGCTCGTGGCGCCGTCCGCGCTGCCGAACCCGCGACGCACCACCAACGGGATGGACTCGTCGCGGCTCGCGCAGATCCTCGCCGTGCTGCACCGGCACGCGTCGCTGCGGCTCGCCGACCAGGACGTGTACCTCTCCACCGTGGGCGGGGCGCGCGCGTCCGAGCCCGCCGCCGACCTCGCGGCGGCCCTGGCGATCGTCTCGGCGCGCACGGGCGACGCGCTGCCCGCAGGCACCGTCGCGTTCGGCGAGGTCGGGCTCGCCGGGGACGTCCGGCCGGTGACGGGCATCGACCGGCGGCTGTCCGAGGCCGCGCGCCTCGGGTTCGTGCGCGCGGTCGTCCCCGCCGGCACCCGCGCCGGGCTCTCCACGAAGGCCACGCCCGGGCTCGAGCTGGTCGAGGCCGCACACCTCGCCGAGGCCGTCCACGCCGTCGCGCTGGGTCGCACCGATCACTGACGGACGAATCGCCTGCCCATTCCTTGGCGCTACCTTTAGGATTCATTCGTGGCATCAACACCCGCGCACCACGGCGGTCTCCTGCGCGAGACTCTCGCCGCCGTCGCCCCCGGAACCGAGCTCCGCGACGGCCTCGAACGCATCCTGCGCGGGCGAACCGGTGCGCTGATCGTGCTGGGCCTCGACGGGACCGTCGAAGAGATGTGCTCCGGCGGGTTCGTGCTCGACGTCGCCTTCTCCGCCACCCGCCTGCGCGAGCTGTCCAAGATGGACGGCGCCGTCGTGCTCGACCGCGACGCGACCCGCATCCGGCGCGCGGCCGTGCAGCTCCTGCCCGACCCGACCATCGAGACGTCCGAGTCCGGAACCCGGCACCGGACGGCCGAGCGCGTCGCGAAGCAGAGCGGGTTCCCCGTCATCTCGGTGTCCCAGTCGATGCGGATCGTCGCGCTCTACGTCGGCGACACCCGCCACGTGCTCGAGGACTCCGACACGATCATGGGCCGCGCCAACCAGGCCCTCGCGACCCTCGAGCGCTACCGCGCCCGCCTCGACGAGGTGTCCGGCACCCTCTCCGCCCTCGAGATCGAGGACCTCGTCACCGTGCGCGACGTGTGCTCCGTCGTGCAGCGCCTCGAGATGGTGCGCCGCATCTCCGAGGAGATCGACGGCTACGTCATCGAGCTCGGCGTCGACGGACGCCTCCTCGCCCTGCAGCTCGACGAGCTCATCGGCGGCATCGGCTCGGACCGCGAGTTCGTCGTGCGCGACTACGTCGAGCTCGAGCGCACCGGCAAGTCGTTCGCCGAGGTGCAGGCCGCGCTGTCCGGCCTCGACTCGAGCCAGCTCCTCGACCTCGGGCAGATCGGACGCGTGCTCGACCTTCCGGGCGGCGGGCTCGCGCTCGACGCCGCGGTGGCTCCTCACGGGTACCGGCTCCTGTCGAAGGTGCCGCGCCTGCCCGGGGCGATCATCGACCGGCTCGTCGCGCACTTCGGTGGACTGCAGAAGCTGCTCGCGGCGTCGGTGGACGACCTCATGGCGGTGGACGGCGTCGGCGAGCAGCGGGCGCGGGCCGTGCGGGAGGGGCTGTCGCGGCTGGCGGAGTCGAGCATTCTCGAGCGGTACGTCTAGGTTCCGGTCGCGCCCGGCTCGGGCGGCGGCGTCGCTTCCTGGTTTGTGACCGGCTGGGCGCGGAGGGACCGGCGTCGTGCGCGCGGTCCCGTTCACGCGCCCCAGGGGGCGCTCCACTTCGGGAAGGGCAGGACCGCGCGCACGACGCCGGTCACTCCGCTTCTCTGTCGCGTCACCTTCGGTGTCGGTGCGTCCGGGTTGCGTCGCCGGCGTGAGATGTTGCGTCAGACCTCGGCGGGCG
>CBINDH010000409.1:0-2479 GCA_966249365.1 uncultured Xylanimonas sp.
GCGCAATATCAAGCACTTCGACAACGGCGACTTCGTCGAGGTCGGCCACCGGGCGCGGGAGGGCTCGATCGACACCACGGGCATCATGAGGGCGTACGCCGAGGCGGGCTACGAGGGCTACGTCCGCCCGGACCACGGCCGCCACCTGTGGGACGAGAACCGCGGCAACACGCCCCGCCCGGGCTATGGCCTCTACGACCGCGCACTGGGCATCCAGTACCTGCTCGGCGTCTGGGACGCGGTGCGCTACGAGGGCTGATGCGGCGGCGCCGCTCCACTACTGACAGGTCAGTAACCAAGGCGCTAGGTTCTGTGGCGTGCCCCCATCACCGGGTGCACGCCACAGAACCGAGGAGCCTTGAGTCAATGAAGACACGGCACGTAGCGCCTACAGGCGCGCTCGCGTTCGCGCTCGTCGCGACCGGCATCGCACCAGCAACCGGAGCCCCCGCGGCCCCGGGCTCGGGTGACCCGGACTTCGGTCCGAACGTCACCTTCGTCGACCCGTCCTGGACCACCGCCGAGATCAACGCCCTGCTCGACAGCATCAACGACGAGTCCGAGTTCTCGCTGAACCGGCATCAGGTGTTCTTCGAGCCCGGCGTCTACGGCAGTGCGGCAGGCCAGGACGACCCCGCCACCGCGACCGACATCGTCAACCAGACCGTCGGCTACTACGAGTCCATCTCCGGCCTCGGGGCCCAGCCCGGCGACGTGCTCATCAACGGCGCGTTCCAGGTCAACCCCGTGGTCCGCTGCCCCGACACGCCGTGGGCCTGCCAGGACCCCGGGTCGCTGCCCCGCTTCTGGCGCTGGGTGTCCACCCTCGCCAACACCCCCCTCCCGCCGTCGGGCGGCGCCGCCCGCGACTACCCCTTCCCGCCGGGTGCGGTGGCCCCGCACCAGATGCGCTGGGCCGTCTCGCAGGCCGCGCCCATGCGTCGCGTCGACATCCGCGGCGACCTGACCGTGTTCGGCCAGATGGGCGAGTACGCCTCGGGCGGGTACCTCGCGAACTCGCGCGTCACCGGCACGATCCAGACCGGCTCGCAGCAGCAGTGGTACACCCGCAACTCCGAGGTGGGCCGCTGGGACGGCGGCGTGTGGAACATGGTGTTCTCCGGCGTCGAGGGCGCGCCCCCGACCGACTTCGGCCCGCTCGCCACGGGCGGCACGGGCAACAAGACGACGCTCGACACGACCCCGGTCAGCCGCGAGACGCCGTTCCTGTTCCGGGGCGACGACGGCCGCCTCGCCGTCTTCGTCCCCGTGGCGAAGCGCGACTCGCGCGGCGTCGACTGGTCGACGTCCGCGGACGCCGGCACGAAGCTGCCGATCAACCAGTTCTACGTCGCGCAGGCCGGGCGGGACACCGCCGCGACCATCAACACCCAGCTCGCCCGCGGCAAGCACCTCATCCTCACGCCGGGCGTGTACGAGCTCGACCAGGCCATCACGGTCAAGCGCCCCGGGACCGTCGTGCTCGGCCTCGGCTACGCCTCGCTGACCCCCACGAACGGCAACGCGGCGCTCGACATCGCCGACGTCAAGGGCGTCAAGATCGCCGGCATCACCGTCGACGCCAACGTCCCCGAGTCCGACGTCCTCGTGCGCGTCGGCCCCGCCGGCGCCAAGCACTCCGACCCGGCCGACCCGACGACGCTCAGCGACGTGTTCGTCCGCGTCGGCGGCCCGTGGGCCGGCAAGGCGGTCACGTCGATCGAGGTCAACAGCGACGACGTGCTGCTCGACCACATCTGGGCGTGGCGTGCCGACCACGGCGCCGGCGTCGCCTGGGACTCCAACACGGGCGAGCACGGCGTCGTCGTCCACGGTGACGACGTCACGGCCACGGGCCTGTTCGTCGAGCACTACCAGGGCACGCAGACGCTGTGGGACGGCGAGCGCGGCACCACGGTCTTCTACCAGTCCGAGCTGCCGTACGACCCGCCGTCGCAGGAGGCGTGGTCCGACGGCGACCGCCTCGGCTACGCGTCGTACCGCGTCGCCGACGACGTGACGACCCACACGGCGTTCGGCCTGGGCGTGTACTCGTACTTCAACCAGGGCGTCGACATCCGCGTGGCCTCCGGCATCCAGACGCCGGCCGGGCCGGGCATCGCGTTCCGGTCCATGACGTCGGTGTTCCTCAACGGCAGCGGCGGCATCGAGCACGTCATCAACGACGTGGGCGACCCGGCGGTGGGCTCGTTCGCGAGCCCGCAGGTGGTGGCCTACCCGTAGGCCCTCGCGCTGGTCGAGCCCCGTCGAGACCACACCCTTTGCCGGTCGAGCCCCGTCGAGACCACACCCTCAGCTGGTCGAGCCCCGTCGAGACCACACCCTCAGCCGGTCGAGCCCCGTCGAGACCAGCGCACGCCGGTCGAGCCCCGTCGAGACCAGCGCACGCCGGTCGAGCCCCGTCGAGACCACCACTCAGGAATGGTTTCGACGGGGCTCAACCAGCCGTGGTCTCGAC
>CBINDH010000410.1:0-2459 GCA_966249365.1 uncultured Xylanimonas sp.
ATCGCCATCGTCATCGGCACGGCGTTCGTCGCCGCGACGCTGCTGGCGGGCAACCTCATCAACAGGTCCGTGTACGAGAGCATCGCGGCGCCCTTCGCGAGGGCCGACCTGGTCGTCAAGGGCAGCCTCGACGCGGACCTGCTGACCGAGATCGTCGGCACCCCCGGTGTCGCGGACGCCCAGCCCCTGGTCATGGCGTTCGAGCCGTTGACCTCCCCGACGAGGACCGTCACCCAGCCGATCATCCCGACGACGTCAGACCCGCGGCTCATGCCGCTGACGGTCGCGGACGGCGAGTGGCCCGTCGGCGACGACGAGATCGCGCTGCCGGCGGCCGTCGCGGAACGGCTCGGCATCCGGCTCGGCGGGACCGTCACGCTCGGCTACGAGTACACGGGTTCCGAGGACGAGGACGCGGGCTCCGCCCGGGAGGTCACCGTCGTCGGCATCGTGGACGACCCGCGCGGCGCGTACGCCCGCTTCGGTGGGGCCGCCGTCCAGGACGCCGCCGCCATGACCGACCAGATCGCCGGCTACTGGACGGACGGGGCGCCCGACGAGGTCATCGTCGCGATCGCCGACGGTGCCGCGCTGTCCGAGGTGCGCGCCGCGCTCACGGGGGCGCTGCCCGAGACCACCATCGAGACGCCCACGGAGCACGCCGAGAGGTCCGCGGCCAACCAGACCGGCGGCCAGGACGTCATGTTCTACGTGTTCGTCCTGACGTTCGCGGCGATCGCGCTGCTCGTCGCCGGGCTCGTCATCACCAACACGTTCCAGGTGCTCGTCGCCCAGCGCACCCGCACCCTCGCGATGCTGCGCGCGGTCGGCGCGAGCAAGCGGCAGGTCGGCGGCGGCGTGCTTCTCGAGGCGACGCTGCTCGGCCTGGCGTCGTCGCTCGCGGGCGTGCTCGCGGGCTGCGGTCTCGGCCAGCTCGCGCTCGTCGTCGGCAGCCGCACGGACGCCGCGAACTACCTGCCCGAGGCGATCACCGTGACGTGGCCGGTCGTCGTGGTCCCGCTGGTGACCGGCACCGCGGTGACCGTCCTCGCGGCGCTCGTCCCGGCCCGCATGGCGACGCGCGTCGCACCGCTCGCCGCGCTGCGGCCGGTCGACGGCCCGACGACGGCGAAGGGCTCGGCCGGCCGGGTGCGGCTCGTGCTGTCGCTGCTCGCGGCGTTCGGTGGCCTCGCGCTGCTGGGCGTGGGCGCCTACCTCGGCGACGTCTCGGCCGACCCCGGGCTCGGTCTTCTCGCCGGGGTGGCGGGCGGCACGGTCTCGTTCGTGGGCGTCGCGGTCTCGGCGGTGTTCTGGCTGCCGCGCGTCGCGGCGTGGTCGGGCCGGCTCGTCGGCCTGTCCGGCCCGACGGCCCGCCTCGCCGCCGCGAACACGCTGCGCAACCCGCGCCGCACGGCCGCGACGTCGACGGCGCTGCTCATCGGCGTCACCCTCGTCGCGATGATGTCGACCGGTGCGGCGAGCGCCCGGCACAGCCTCGCCGCGCAGCTCGACAGCATGTTCCCCGTCGACGTGGCCGTCCAGGCGTACTCCATGGACGAGAACACCGCGGTGCTCCCGGACGACGTGGTCGCCGCGGTCGAGGGGGTCGACGGCGTCGCCGCGACGGCACGCCCGCTGACGTCCTGGCTGACGGTCGGCGGCCGCTACTTCGACGACGACTGGAACCTCGTCGTCGGCGAGGCGCCCGCGGGGACGCAGGAGGGGCACACCTACGACGCGGCGGCGCTCGGCATCACGGCCTCCGACGCGGTCGCGACCGTCAACGACCGCACGTCGGTCGAGGGCATCGCGCCCGGCACCGTCGTCGTCCCGTCGCCGCTCGCCGACGCCGGGAGCATCGTCGACGGCGAGCGCCTCACGCTCTCCGGCCCGTCGGGAGAGCTCACGGTCACCGCCGTCGTCACGCCCGGCTACGGCGTCGGCTCGCTGCTCCTGACGCCCGACGACGTCCGGGCGCTCGACGCCGGGGCGGTCGCGGACACGCTCTGGGCACGGCTCGCCGACACCGGCACGGCCGCCGTCAACCCGATCAAGGACGCGGTCGCCGACCTCAACGCGACCGTCACCGTGACGGGCGCCGCGCTCGAGCGCGCGGAGTTCGAGCAGGTCATCGACATCGCGCTCGGGGTGGTCGTCGGGCTGCTCGCCGTGGCCGTCGTCATCGCGCTGATCGGCGTCGCGAACACGCTGTCGCTGTCGGTGCTCGAACGCCGGCGCGAGTCGGCGACGCTGCGCGCGATCGGCGTGACGCGCGGGCAGCTCCGCTGGATGCTCGCGGCCGAGGGCATGCTCATCGCGGGGGTCGGGGCGTTGCTCGGCATCGTGCTCGGCCTGGTCTACGGCTGGGGCGGCTCGCTCGCCGCCCTCGGCGTGATGGGCGAGGTGCGGCTGGCGGTGCCGTGGCGCGACATCGCCCTGGTGGCCGTGATCGCGCTGAC
>CBINDH010000411.1:0-2455 GCA_966249365.1 uncultured Xylanimonas sp.
CCACCGTGCCCGCGGCCTCGAGCCGGGCGAGCGCGTGCAGCACGACGGCGACCCCCAGCCCGAAGCGCGCGGCGACGTCGGCGGCGGGGACGGGCCCGTGCGTGCGGACGTGACGGCGCACCAGGTCGCCCAGCGGGTCGGGAACCAGCTCGGTGAACGCCTCGGGCACGCCGACGGGCAGCGCGACGCCGAGGTCGTCCCGGAGCCGTCCGGAGTCCTCGATCACGGCCCACTGCTCGGCGCCGGCGAACCGCACGCGGATGACGCGCCGGGCGCGCTCCAGGTCGTCGAGCCACGAGCCGACCTCGAGGCGCGCGTCCTGCCGGGAGCGGGCCTCGAGCGCCGCGAGCGGGTGCGGTCCGGTGCGCCGCAGCACGTCCCACAGTCCTTCGGCGTCCTTCGCCTGGCGTTCCGGGGCGAGCGCCTGCAGCTCGGCCTCGGTGCGCTCGACGGCCGCCGGGTCGAGGAGGTCGGCGATCGGTGTCGCGCCCTGGTCGCCCAGCAGCTCGGCCAGCAGGTCCGGGTCGAGCGACAGGGCCGCAGCGCGTCGTTCGGCGAGCGGGGCGTCGCCGTCGTAGAGGAACTGGGCGGTGTAGCCGAACAGCAGCGACTGGGCGAAGGGCGACGGGCTCTGCGTGCTCACCTCGACGAGGCGCACCCGCCCCGCGGCGATGTCTGCCATGAGGTCGGAGAGCGCGGCGACGTCGAAGTCGTCCTGCAGGCACTCGCGCGCCGCCTCGAGCGTCATGGGGAAGTCGGGGAACTGCGCGGCCACCTGGAGGAGCTGGGCGGCCCGCTGCCGCTGCTGCCACAGCGGCTGACGGCGGTCCGGGCGGCGGCGCGGCAGCAGGAGGGCACGCGCCGCCGCCTCGCGGAACCGCGCCGCGAACAGCACCGAGGAACCGAGCTCGTCGCGCACCATCCGCACGACGTCGTCGGGGTCGACCAGCAGGTCCTCGGCCGTGACGAGGGGAGCGTCGCCGGTGCCCAGCCCGCCGTCGGCCCATGCGGGTGCCGCGCCGAGGTCGTCCCAGCCGGACCCCGAGTCGGGCAGCCGCAGCACGATGCCGTCGTCGGAGTGCATGACGGCGACGTCGAGCCCGTGCCGCTCGCGCAGGCGGCCCGCGAGGATGAGCGACCACGGCGCGTGCACGCGCGCACCGAACGGGGAGTGGACCACCACGCGCCAGTCGCCGAGCTCGTCGCGGAACCGCTCGACGACGATCGTGCGGTCGTCGGGGACCCGGCCCGTCGCCGTGCGCTGCTCGGTCAGGTACGCGGCGAGGTTGTCGGCCGCCCAGGCGTCGAGGCCCGCCTCGCGCAGGCTCGCCCGGCCGGCGGCGTCGTCCTCGGCGAGCAGCGTGTCGGTCGCGCGGACGAACGCGCCCATCGCGCGGCCCAGCTCGACCGGGCGGCCCTGCGAGTCGCCCTTCCAGAACGGCAGCCGCCCCGGGAGCCCCGGCGCCGGGGTGACCAGCACGCGGTCCGGGGTGATGTCCTCGATGCGCCACGTCGAGGAGCCGAGCGTGAACGTGTCGCCCACGCGTGACTCGTAGACCATCTCCTCGTCGAGCTCGCCGACGCGCTTCCCGCCGCGCTGCTCGCCGTCCCCTGAGCCGGCGATGAAGACGCCGTACAGGCCTCGGTCCGGGATCGTGCCGCCGCTCGTCGCGGCGAGCCGCAGCGCGCCGGGGCGGGCGCTGAGCCGACCCGTGGCCCGGTCCCACACGATGCGGGCCCGCAGCTCGGCGAAGTCCTCGCTGGGGTAGCGGCCCGCGAGCATGTCGAGCACCGCGTGCCACGTCGCGTCGCCGAGGTGCGCGAACGGGTGCGCGAGGCGGAACGTCGCGAGCAGCTCGGCCTCGTCCCAGTCGTCCTGCGCGAGCGCGGCGACGACCTGCTGCGCGAGGACGTCGAGCGGGTTCTGCGGCACGTGCAGCGGTTCGATCTCGCCCGCGCGCATGCGCTGCGCCACGACCGTGGCGGGCACGAGGTCGCCGCGGTGCGTCGGGAAGACGACGCCGTGCGACACCGCCCCGACCTGGTGCCCCGCGCGGCCGATGCGTTGCAGCCCGCTCGCCACCGACGGCGGCGCGCCGACCTGCACCACGAGGTCGACCGCGCCCATGTCGATGCCCAGCTCGAGCGAGCTCGTGGCGACGACGGCGGGCAGGCGGCCCTCCTTGAGCTCGGACTCGGTGCGGGTGCGCTCGGTGCGGCTCATCGAGCCGTGGTGGGCACGCGCGAGCACCTCGGCGCCCTCGCGCAGCCCGACGGAGGTGCCGGACTGCCCGGGCGCCAGCGCGGGCCAGGTGCTGCCCTGGTCCTCGACCGGCTCGCCCAGGCGCTGCGCCCACAGCTCGTTAATGCGGCTCGTGAGGCGTTCCGCGCCGCGGCGCGAGTTCGTGAAGAAGAGAGTGCTGCGGTGCTCGGCCACGAGGTCGACGACACGCTC
>CBINDH010000412.1:0-2417 GCA_966249365.1 uncultured Xylanimonas sp.
CGCGCCCGCCCCCCCCCCGCCCCGGCCCCGCGGGGGGACGGGGCGGTCGGCGACGCCGGGCGGGTCAGCTCGGGCGCGACGCCGGGCTCGTCGACGCGGTGAGCGACGCGTCCCGCTCGACGACGTCGCCGAGGACCTCGTCGATCTTCGCCATGAGCTCGACCGGGATGGTGACGCCGGACGCGGCGACGTTCTCGCTCACCTGCTCGGGGCGCGAGGCACCGACGATCGCAGCGGCGACGTTGTCGTTCTGCAGCACCCACGCGACCGCGAGCTGCGCCATGGTGAGGCCGAGCTCGTCGGCGACCGGGCGCAGACCCTGGACGCGGGTGAGCACGTCGTCGGTCATGAAGCGGGAGATCATGTTCGCCCCGCCCTTGGTGTCCGTCGCGCGCGAGCCGGCCGGCAACGGCTGGCCCGGCACGTACTTGCCGGTGAGCACGCCCTGGGCGATGGGCGACCACACGATCTGGGAGAGGCCCTGCTCCTTGGACGCGGGCACGACCTCGTCCTCGATGACGCGCCACAGCATCGAGTACTGCGGCTGGGAGGAGATGAGCGTGAACCCGAGCTCGCGGGCGAGGGCCTGGCCCTGGCGGATCTGGTCCGCCGTCCACTCGGAGACGCCGATGTACAGGGCCTTGCCCTGGCGCACGACGTCCGCGAACGCCTGCATCGTCTCCTCGAGCGGCGTCTCGTGGTCGAAGCGGTGGGCCTGGTACAGGTCCACGTAGTCCAGGCCGAGGCGCGTCAGCGAGCCGTTGATGGACTCCATGACGTGCTTGCGCGACAGGCCCGAGTCGTTCGCCCCGCCGGGCCCCGTCGGCCAGTAGACCTTCGTGAACACCTCGAGGGACTCGCGCCGCTGGCCCTTGAGGGCCGCGCCGAGCACGGACTCTGCCGCGCCGTTCGCGTAGGCGTCCGCCGTGTCGAAGGACGTGATGCCGGCGTCGAGGGCCGCGCGGACGCACGCCGTCGCGACGTCGTTCTCGACCTGCGACCCGTGGGTCAGCCAGTTGCCGTACGTGATCTCGGTGATCTTGAGACCACTGTTGCCGAGGTAGCGGTAGTTGACCATGCGGTCACCCTAGCGCCGCGATCGAATCGCTTCGGCAGGTGTGTCACTCGGGCCAGACGCCGTGCTTCTTGTGGTTCGGGCGCGGGATGCGCGAGCGGCGCATCTGGAAGGCACGCATGACGGCGTACATCACGGTGCCCTTCTCGATCGTCCCGAACTTCGCGATGAGCCTGCGCTTGAGCTGGAACCACAGGACGACGGCGTCGACCACGACGATCAGCACGATCGCGTAGAGCGCCAGCAGCACGACGAGCGCCGCGACGGGCCCGAACTGCACGACGACGAAGTTCGCCAGGATGAACGCGAACGCGACGGGCAGGAAGAACTCGCCGAGGTTCCAGCGGGCGTCCACCCAGTCGCGGACGTACCGGCGCTGGGGGCCCTTGTCGCGCACGGGGAGGTAGCGCTCCTCGCCGCGCTGCATGCCCTCGTACGCCTTGGCCCGGAGCTCCTTCTTCTTGGCGCGCGCGTCGCGTGCGGCCGCGGTGCGGTCCGACGGGACGAGGGGGCGCTTGTTGGCCGCCTCGGCGACCGAGCGCTTGGGCGTGGGGCGACCCTTGCCGACCTCTCCGGCCTGCTGGATCTCGGCGGCCTGGGCGACGGGGTCGGCGTCGGTGGTGGGCGCGGGCTTGTTGCGGGAGAACACGCAGGAAGTCTAGTGCGCCCGACGGCGGGTCCGGTCAGCGAGGTCCGAGTAGCGTGGCGGCGTGACCGCCGAGACTTCCCTCCCCGCCCCTGACCCTGCCGCCGTCGAGACCCTGCGCGCTGCCGTCGAGGAGCAGTTCCCCGCGCTGCAGTCCGACCTCGAGTCGCTCGTCCGCATCCCGGGCATCGCGATGGCCGCGTTCGACCAGGCCCACGTCACGGCATCGGCACAGGCCGTGGCCGACCTCCTGCGCGACGCGGGGCTGCCCGAGGTGCAGATCCTGCGCTCGCCGCGTCCCGACGGCGAGCCGGGTGCTCCCGCCGTCGTCGCGCGCCGTCCGGCGCCGGAGGGCCGCCCGACCGTGATGCTCTACGCGCACCACGACGTCCAGCCCGCCGGCGAGGGCTGGGACACCGACCCGTTCGAGCCGGTCCAGGTCGGCGAGCGCCTCTTCGGCCGTGGCGCCGCCGACGACAAGGCGGGCATCGCGGCCCACCTCGGCGCGCTGCGCGCCCTGACGGCGACCGGCCTGCTGCCCGACGTGGGCGTCACGGTCTTCGTCGAGGGTGAGGAGGAGGACGGCTCGCCGTCGTTCCGCCGGTTCCTCGAGGACCACCGCGAGCTGCTCGCCGCCGACCTCCTCGTCGTCGCCGACTCCTCCAACTGGAAGGTCGGCGTCCCGGCGCTCACGAC
>CBINDH010000413.1:0-2410 GCA_966249365.1 uncultured Xylanimonas sp.
CGGCACCGCTGCGCAGCGGCGCCGCCGAGACCAGCTCGAGCCGGCGGCTGCTGGGCAGGCCGCTCTGGTAGAGGGTCGGACCGTGGCCGGCGATCCTGGCCCATCTTCAACACCGCCGTTTCGCAACCTCTGCCGAATGAGCGCATTACGAGCTGGCACGGGGTCTTTGGCACTATGAGGAGAGCTTGCGCCTCAGGCGGCTCTCCTCACCGTGGGTGGCAGGGCGACGCCGGCGGCCTGCAAGACCTTGCCGGCTGTCCCGGTGGTCTCGGTGCGCAGGAGGAAGCGGGAGTCGCCTTTTGCGATCTCGACCTCTTCGACCCGGTCGAGGTCGCGCAGGATCTGCGCCCACTCGAGATTGCCGTGTCCGCGGGCCGCGAGGCGGTCTTGGAGCTCGGTACGCAGTCGCAGGGCGAGAAACGAGCAAAAGACGTGGCCGCGAATGGTCTCGTCGCAGCGGTGGTAGATCGGCCGGGTCTCGAGGACCGACTTCATGGTGCGGAAGACGTCTTCGACCATCCACAGTTGCTGGTACGCGACGGCGATATCCGCAGCCTCGAGCTGGAGGTTGGTGCGCAGGACCCACTTGCCGTCGAAGCGCGCCTCGGCGGCGACTTTGGCGGCATCCAGGGTGACACTGCCCCGGCTCACCTTGAGGTAGCGGCGATAGCCGGAGTTACCGATCAGCGAGCCGGCTCCCTGGCGCAGGCGGTCCTCGAGGGCGGCGAGCATCGTCGCCCGATCCGCCGCGTCCTTGGCGGCCTGATCGTCGTTGAGACAGACGATGTACCGGCGGTCCTCGACGCGCACGTCCTTGACCTTCAAGGTCGAAGCGCCCGCGGGCCCCTTCGGCCCGACCACCTGGTAGCGGCCGGCCCGCGAGAGCACCTCGTGGCGGACCTCGCTCTGCGAGCGCATGCGGGCTCCGAGGATGTAACCCCATCCGGCCGCCTCGAGCTGCTCGATGGTCTTCTTGCCGATCATGCCCCGATCGGCGACCAGGGTCACCCGCTCGACGCCGAAGCGTCGCGACAGTCTTTCGGCCACCGGCAGCAGCAGGGTCACGTCCGCGGTGTTGCCGGGCAGCAGCTCGCAGCACAGTGGCACGCCTTCCTGGTCGAGCACCACGGCGACGATCATCTGCTTGCGGTCGGGCCGCGCGTCCTTGCTGTACCCGTACTGCCCGAGGCTCTCGCCGCCCTCGCCCTCGAAGTAGATCGAGGTGGTGTCGAGGAAGACGAGCTCGAGCGAGGTGAAGAGGTCCCGCCGGCGGGCGAAGAGACGCTCTTCGACCAGGTCCTTGACCGTCCGTGGCCGATCTGTCTCCTCGATCGTCTCACCAAGCCAGGCCATCGCGCGGTAGGAATGGTGGAGTTGCAAGGTCTCGGTCTCGGGGACTCGATAGTCCTCCCGCCAATCGACGCCAGCGCGGTCCGAGCCCGGTCGCACCAGACGGTGCAGCACCTCGAGAAACACCGCTCGCTCGACGGGGAACTCGAAGCGGCGGCCGGCCAGCAGCTCTTCGAGGACGTGCCGGCAGCCGGTCTCCTCCCACAGCCGGCCGAACACCAGAGGGGCGCCGATGCGCTGCGTGCGCACCACCGGCGCTTCGCCCCTCGAGTGCTCCGAGAGGACCGTCAGCCCCTCGACCAGCCGGGAACCGGACTCGAGTAGAGCCTCCAGGCTGCCAGACTCCTGCAGCTGCTCGAGCCTGCCGAGCGTAGCCAGCACTCGCTGTCGCGAGCGGCCCTCCTGCCAGCGATTCTCCACGAGCTGGACGTAGGCGTAACCCTGGGTGCGCTTGATGCGGAGGAACATCGGGCCTCCTTTGCCACCCGCATTCTACCACGCAATCATCGCCACAACAATGCGTGACGAGCCACAATTTGGCACCAGGATTACACCGAAAACCCCGCCCGGCCCCTGCAAGTCATTGACAGGTAAGCATCGCGCTGCCGGAGCCGCCGACTAACTGTTGAAGATGGGCGTGACGCTCCCGCGCGCACGGCCTCGCCCACTGCTCGGCGCATCCACGGGGGGAGTGGGGCGATGGTACTCCCGAGAGGCGGAGCGTGCGCGAGAGGTGCCGCTGCACCCTACGCAGCGGCTCGTCGGTGCGTTTTCGCGGCGACCCGCACTCCGCGACGCGCTACGACGAGTCCGACCTTGGCGCCACCGTGACGCTCGTGTGAGCATGACGATGGAAGGTCCGGACGCCAGCACCGCGTCCGCGATCCCGACCGGCTGGTGCGGGACAGCGTCGAACATCGAAGGCACGGGACCACACGAGGGCGGCCAGGGCCGCGGGAGGCGCCATGGACGACAGAGACGTCGAGCGGGTCGAGGTGGCGATCGTCGGCGCGGGAACGGCAGGCCTCGCGGCCCTGCGCGAGGTTCGCGACCGCACCGA
>CBINDH010000414.1:0-2406 GCA_966249365.1 uncultured Xylanimonas sp.
CGAGCGGCTCGGGGAACGTGAACTCGGGCATCGGCTCGGTCATGGCCGCACCGCCTCGAGCAGTTGCGCGCCGATGTGCTCGGTGTAGGCGGGCGGGATGGCCTCGGCCAGCGACAGGCGCGAGTCGGTCCAGTCGTGGCAGATGACGCAGCAGGTCTCGTGCCGGTCCTCCTCGGCGATGGCGAGGGCGGAGTCGTAGGTGGTCACGAGTCGGCCGCCTCTGCGTCGATGACGGCGGCGGTCTCGTCGTCGCTCTCGTCGGCCCAGGCGTCGGCGACGGGCTCGGCCACGAGGTCTGCGGCGGACGCGCGAGGCGTCGGCTCGTCGGGGCGGCGCTCGTCGAGGGTGGGCAGTCCGTTGACGTCGAACGCACGGCGCAGGGCGTGAGCCTCAGCGGCCTTGAGTGCCATCTCCGGGGCGTAGGCAGCGTTGCCGCCCGAGGCCGGGTAGCGGCCCGGGAAGGTGAACGGGTGGCGCATGTCCTTGCGGTAGACCGCGACCCGTGCGACCCACTCGCGCCCGTCCTCCGACCTGGTCGGCTCCTGCTCGACCACGATCCCGTCGAGCTGGCCGGAGCGGTGGGCGATGTGGAGCAGCCCGTCGCGGGTCAGGTAGACGCCGCCCTTGGGGATGACGACGACGTGCTTGAGCACCGGGTCGAGGCCGTAGCGCTGGCACACGGCGACGACGGCGTGCGTGACGGGCAGGTTCGGGTTCAGGCCGAGGTACTGGGCGATGGCCTGGTCGTTGGGGGTGAAAGTGGTCAGGTCGGTGCTCACAGGTAGTCCTCAAGGGTCGGCGCCACGTAGTAGCGCGGAAGGTCGATGTCGTGGATGCCGAGCGGGTAGCCGGGCCAGTGGCCGGTCTCGACGCAGCGGCGGTACAGGGCGAGCGCGACGTCGAGCTCGGCGTCGCCGGCGTCGAGCGCCTCCGGGGTGAGCCGGTCGACGGACACGAGGTGCGGCGGCTCGGACTCGACGAAGACGTGCACGAACGCGGGGTCCTCGTCGCCGCGCACGGTGGCGAGCGCGCGCCGGTACGTCGCGGCCTGCAGGTGGTAGCGGTACTGCTCGGTGATGCGCGGCAGCGCTCGAGGGTTGGCGGTGCGCCCGGACTTGAGGTCGACGATCACGGGCCGCGCGAGCAGCCAGTCGAAGCGGGCGCGGACGCGCACGCCGTCCATGTCGCAGAACGCGGAGACCTCGGGGTGGGCGTCGGCCTCGAAGAAGACCCGCGCCTCGGGGTGGCAGAGCACGGCGTCGGCGGCGTTCTTCGCCGTGGCGTACTCGTCGACCAGGATCGGGACGCGCCCAGCCTCGCGGGCCTCGTCGCGCTGCTGCTGCGCCGCCTTGGTGCGCCACGAGTCGGCCTCGACGACGGCCAGGTCGAGGCCGGTCCCGAGCACGAGGCCGTGGATCGCGTGCCCGATGTCGAACGCCCGCTTCTCGGTGCGGTGCTCGCGCTCGTACAGGTAGCGGGCGGGGGAGTCGAGCAGGGTCTTCATGCCCGTGCTGCTCAGCTCGTCGCCGCCGTGGTACTCGGTCTCGTCCATCCCGTACACGAGCCCGTCGCGCGCGCTCATCGCCCCGGCCCCCGCCAGACGTGCCACGCGTACATGCCGACGACGAGCGCGGCGAGCAGGGCGAGCGAGCAGAGTGCGTCGAGGGTGCCGGTCATGCCGCACCGCCGATCTCGACGGCGCGGGCACGGAGGATGCGCGCGGCGTCCTCATAGCCCGCGTTGTCGCCGTAACCGTCGCGCCCGTCGCTCCAGTCGATGCAGTCCGCGATGTCGTCCGCCGCGCTGACCAGCGCCTCCCGCGCGCCCTCCGCGCGCGCCTCAGCGATCAGGTCGCGGTTCGGGATGCGGACCGCGACGAACGGGCCACCGGAGATCCAGGGCTCGAACATCAACTCGGACGACCACTCGCGCTGCCCGGAGTGCCACAGGTCGTCGTAGCCCTTGCGGTAGTCGCTTCCTATGGGCGACAAGACGATGCTCCCCACAGGCAGCGCGTCGAGCTCGGCCGCGGTGGTGATGTGCTCGGTCATCGCACGCTCACCCACTCGGCAGCGACGTCCCGCGCTTCGATGTACAGGTCCGCGTCGCCACGGACGGCACCGGCAGCGAGCACCCGGTCGAGCATGTCCGCGGCACGCTCACAGGCGTCCATGCGGGCGATGGAGGACGACACGACGTCGTCGAGCGGCCAGCGGTGGTGCTCGGCGCCTTCGATGCCACGGGCGACGTGGTGACCGTCCTCGTGGTGCGTGCAGACCCAGTCGGCGTGGCGCTCGAAGCACCCGTTGACCGTCGCGAGCAGCGCGTCGAGCTCGACGGGCTCGGGGGAAGGCTCGTGGATCGGCTCCGTCTCGGGGATGGGCTCGATCTCGATGTGACGCAGGG
>CBINDH010000415.1:0-2404 GCA_966249365.1 uncultured Xylanimonas sp.
CCTTGGGGCGGCCGGTCGAGCCGGAGGTGTAGATGATCGTCGCCAGGTCGGACGCGACGACGGCGGTGCGGCGCGCGGTCACCTCCGCCTCGGGGACGTCGGCGCCCGCGCTGCGCAGGGCGTCGAGCGCGCCGGCGTCGATCACGAGCACGTCCTCGAGCCCGGGGACGTCCTTGCGGACGGCGTCCACGATGCCGGCGTGCGCGGCCGTCTCCACGACCGCGAAGCGGCAGACGGCGTCGGACAGGATCAACAGCACCTGGTCGGGCGCGGAGGTCTCGTAGATGGGGACGGGAACGCCGCCGACGGCCCAGACCGCGTAGTCGAGCAGCGTCCACTCGTACCGGGTGCGGGACATGATGGCGACGCGGTCGCCCACCTCGACGCCGCGGGCGATGAGGCCTCGGGCGACCGAGACGACGTCGGCGTCGAAGGCGTTGGCGCTCACCGGGACCCACGGGGCCTGGGGGGTCTCACGCCGCTCCAGCAGCGTGCCGTCGCCCGTGCGGGCTACACGGTCAGCGAGCATCGAGTTGATGCTGGTAGTTTCCGGGACGTCCACGAGTGCGGGCGTCGTCGCGAGGTTCACGGTCATCGTCTCCGTCATTCCTGTTCCAGGCTCGATGCCTGGATCTGCAACGACGCTACACGTCCGCCCGACGGGGTGGCACGTCGCCGCCCGCTTAGGATCGCTGCTATGACCGAACCGGCGATTCCCGACGAAATCTTGGGGCTGCGACGCAGCATCGACAACATTGACGCGGCCCTTGTTCATCTGCTCGCCGAACGGTTCAAGATGACCGAGCGTGTCGGCGAGCTCAAGGCGGTCGGCGGTCTGCCGCCCGCCGACCCGGCCCGCGACCAGCAGCAGATCGCGCGGCTGACCGCTATGGCGACCGAGGCCGGCCTGGACCCGGAGTTCGCCGAGGGCTTCCGCGCGTTCATCGTCGCCGAGGTGATCCGCCACCACGAACGCATCGCCGCAGAGTACGCGGCGGGCCGCCTGACGGGGGAACTTCCGCCTCTCGACACGTTCGCCTGAAGGGGTTAGGCAGCCCCGGTACGGCTCGTTCGACACTGGGGGTGCGTCCCGCCGCGGGACGACGCACCCTAGGGAGACAGCCGAGACCGAGAGGCGCACGACCTGACATGAAGACCGACTGGATCAAGCCCCTCATCGGCCGCCCCGGACCCTTCGCGACGGTCTATCTCGACGCGACCCGTTCGGTGGAGGCCGGCGACAAGGACGTCGAAGGTCGCTGGAAGGCGGTACGCCGGACGCTCGCCCAGCAGGGGGCGCCCGCCGACGTCCTGGACGCCGTCGAGGACGCGGCGCTGCGCCCGTCCCGGAAGCCCGGGGCGCACGGCCGCGTCATCATCGCGGACGCCGACGGCGTGCACGTCGACAAGCCGCTGCGGACCGCACCGACGGTCGCGACCGGTGTCTGGCACCCCGTGCCCGCGCTGCTCCAGGCCGCGCTGGCCGCCGACGAGGAGGTCACCGCGCTCAAGGTGGCCGTCGACCGCACCGGCGCAGACCTCGACCTGATCGGCCCCGGCGGGTGGGACGAGCCGCGCACGTTCACGGCGCCGCACGACGACGTCTCCAAGGTCGACGTCGGAGGCTCGCGCGGGGCAGGCTCCGGCGGCGGCGACCGCGGCGGGTCGTCCGCCGAGGCCCGGGCGGAGGACTCGATGGCCCGCAACTCGGAGGCCATCGCGCGCGAGATCGAGCGGACCGTCAACGAGTCGAAGCCCGAGATCGTGCTGCTCTACGGCGACGCCCGCACCGTGCACGCGGTGCACGCGTCGCTCGTGCGGCCCGTCGCCGAGCTCACGGTCGAGGTGCCCGGCGGCAGCCGCGGCGCCGGCGTGCACGAGGGCTCGTTCGCCGAGAACTGCGAGAGCGCGCTCGACTCGTACCGCGAGCGCCGCCGCGAGGTCGTGCTCGCCGAGCTGCGCCGCGGTCAGGGCCGCGAGCACGGCGCGGTCACCGGCGTCGAGGACGTCGTCGCCGTCCTCGCGCGCGGGCAGGTCAAGGCGCTCGTGCTGGGGGAGGACGTCGGCTACGACGGCGCCCTCGTGGTCGGGTCGGACGGCGGGCGCGGCCCGCTGGGCCGGCGCTCTCTGTGGATCGGGCCGGACCCGCTGGCGATCGCGACGTCACGCGCGACGCTCGAGGACGCCGGGTACACGGAGGGTCTGGAGGAGCTGCCCGCGGCCATCGCGCTGGTCCGGGCGGCCGTCGGGCAGGATGCCGTGCTGACGGTCGCGCCCCAGGGTTCGGTGGACCTCATCGAGGGCGTGGGGGCCACCCTGCGCTGGCACGACGGCAGCACGCCGCAGGAGGTCGCGGCCACGATGAGCCGCGACAACCGCTTGCTCCGCTGACCCGGCCCGCTGC
>CBINDH010000416.1:0-2403 GCA_966249365.1 uncultured Xylanimonas sp.
CGATCTGCCGGTCGAAGCGGCCCGGGCGCAGCAGGGCGGGGTCGAGGATGTCGGGGCGGTTGGTCGCGGCGATGAGGATGACGTTCGTCTTGACGTCGAAGCCGTCCATCTCGACCAGGAGCTGGTTGAGCGTCTGCTCGCGCTCGTCGTGCCCGCCACCCATGCCGGCGCCACGGTGACGGCCGACGGCGTCGATCTCGTCGACGAAGATGATCGCGGGCGCGTTCTGCTTGGCCTGCTCGAACAGGTCGCGCACGCGGCTGGCGCCGACGCCGACGAACATCTCGACGAAGTCCGAGCCGGAGATCGAGTAGAACGGCACGCCCGCCTCGCCCGCGACGGCGCGCGCGAGGAGCGTCTTGCCGGTACCGGGCGGGCCGTACAGCAGCACGCCCTTGGGGATCTTCGCGCCGACGGCCTGGAACTTGGTCGGGTCGGCGAGGAAGTCCTTGATCTCGTGGAGCTCCTCGACGGCCTCGTCCGCGCCCGCGACGTCGGCGAACGTGACCTGCGGCATGTCCTTGCTGATGAGCTTCGCGCGCGACTTGCCGAAGCCCATGACCCGGTTCCCGCCGCCCTGCATCCGCGACATGAGGAACCAGAAGATCAGGCCGATGATCGCGAACGGGATGACGAGGCCGAGGATGGACGACCAGATCGACGGCTGCGGCACGCGCGAGTCGAAGCCCTCCGGCGGGTCCGCCGCCTCGACGGCCTGCGTGACGCGGTCGCCCTGCGGCTCGACGTAGAAGAACTCGACGCGCTTGCCGAAGTTCTGCTCCGTGTCGCCCGTCCCGGTGGTGAAGTCCTCCGAGAGCGTCAGCTCGACCCGTTGCTCGCCGTCGGTGATGACGGCGGACTGCACGGTGCCGCCCTTGAGCAGCGCGAGGCCCTGGTACGTCTCGATGCGGTTGACGCGCGGCGTCGCCACGACGCTCCACGCGAGGGCCAGGATGACCAGGCCGACGGCGACCCAGACGATGGGGCCACTGAGGATCTTCTTGATGTTCATCGGTGGCGGGGCTCGCCCCGCATCCCTTCGTTCGCAGGCTTTCCTGACGAAACTACACGCCGCCGCTGCCAGGACGACGGGTGTTCGCCCAGGGCAGGACGCCCGCGGCGCGTCACGAACGCGCCGCTGGCGTCATCATCGACCGGCACCGTGTGCAACGCTCGGGCACGCGCCGAGGTTCCGCGGATCGGACCTCGCCGCGCGGGCCGGGCACCGCGTCAGGAGTAGACGTGCGGTGCGAGCGTCGCGACGAACGGCAGGTTGCGGTACTTCTCGGCGTAGTCGAGGCCGTACCCGACGACGAACTCCGTCGGGATGTCGAAGCCCACGTACTTGACGTCGACCTCGACCTTGGCCGCCTCGGGCTTGCGCAGCGCGGCGGCGATCTCGACCGACGCGGGCCCGCGCGAGCGGAGGTTCGCGACCAGCCACGAGAGCGTCAGGCCCGAGTCGATGATGTCCTCGACGATGAGCACGTGGCGCCCGGTCAGGTCCGTGTCGAGGTCCTTGAGGATGCGCACCACGCCGCTCGACTTGGTGCCCGACCCGTAGGAGGAGACGGCCATCCAGTCCATCTCGACCTTGGAGTGGAGGTGGCGGCTGAGGTCGGCCATCACCATGATCGCGCCCTTGAGGACGCCGACCAGGAGCAGGTCCTTGTCCCGGTAGTCCTGGTCGATCTGTGCCGCCATCTCCTTGAGCTTGGCGTCGATCTGCTCCTCGGTGAGCAGGATGTTGGCGAAGTCGCCGGCCACGTCCGAGTGGTCCACGGGATTGCTCCTCAGGGGGTGTGTGTCGTGGGCGCACCAGCGGGCCCGGGTTGCAGGACCAGCGTGCCACATGCTCGCCGGGCGCTCGCACCGGACGGCAGCCCGACGACGCCCTGCCCGCGCCACGCGACCACGAACGCGTCGAGCGCGTCGACGTGCTTCGCCCCGGTCGACCCGGCCGGTGCGCCGACCGCGATCGCGGCGGTGCGCAGGGCACGACGTCGCACGGCCGGAGCGGCCGCGGCGAGCGTCGCCACGTCGAGCGAGAGCGCCCCCGTGACGGACGTCACGGCGGGTTCGGCGTCCTGCTGCGGGAGCGTCGCACGCGCCAGCAGCTCATCGGCCGCGGCGTCGAGCGCGTCGGCGTCGTCGCGGAGCTGGTCGGCCGAGCGGGCGAGCGCCTCGAGCGACCCGGGGCCGAGCACCTCCTCGAGCAGCGGCAGCACCTCGTGCCGCACACGTGTGCGCAGCGGCGTGGAGCCGGGGGCGTTCGTCGGGTCGTCCCACGGCAGCAGGCCCGCGGCCAGGCACGCCGCACGGGTCTGGGCGCGGCGCAGGCCCAGCAGCGGGCGCCGGTAGGCACCGCGCTCGGGCGGGATGCCCGCCAGCGCGCGCGCCCCG
>CBINDH010000417.1:0-2394 GCA_966249365.1 uncultured Xylanimonas sp.
GAGGTCGAGGTCACCAGTGGTGATGGTGTCGCCACCCAGCGTGGCCTCGTCGTGCCACAGCGCGAACGTTGCTCCGGTACCCAGCAGCAGCACGGCGCCCATGCCGCCGGCGACCAGGGCCTTGGTCTTCTTCTTCACGTCAGAGTCCTTTCGGCGTGGACGCCCCGGCAGCCGCACATGTCGTCGTCGACCGGGGAGCCCGCTTCGCACCCCCGCTTGGCGGGAGCGCCGTACGAGAACGATGGGCGCCGGGCCTCGCACTACGGGACGTCTCCACGGAGATCACGCCGACCCGTGCGTGGTAGCACTGAGGCCATGGGGCGTGCGACGACCCGCGGCCGATCAGCCAGTGCCACGCACGCGATCGATCTCGGCGCACCGGTGTGCGCATTGCGACGTCCCGCCGGAGCACCTGCTCAAGAGTGATAAGGGGCAAAAAGCGGACGCCGCCCCGCGTCTGTCACGCGGGGCGGCGTCCGTCCGATGGTCAGTGGGTCGGCACGTCCCGCCGTCGGAAGCCGACGAACGCGGCGACGAACAGCACGACGGCGAGCAGCGACAGCCACACGAGCGGCGTCCAGCTCGGCGCCTGCGACCCGATCGGGTTGGGGGCGTGCCGGAACGGGTTGAGGTCGCGCAGCCACGACGGCGCCTTGATCACCTCGCCGAACATGCCGTCGACGACGCCCCAGACCACGGGGATCCAGGCGAGGCTCATGAGCTTGGGCGCCCACGCGAACAGCGCGGCGGAGAGCGCGATCACGGCGAGCGTCGGGGGGATGTACGCGACACCGGCCAGGAGGAACGACCCGACGCCGGGCCCCTCGAACCCGGTCGACACGGCGCCGCCCCACATCCCGAGGGCCGCGACAAGGAGCAGCACCGCCGTGCAGAGCGCAGGGACCCCGTACGAGGCGGCCGCCCACCGGGCACGCGAGACGGGCGTCGCGAGCAGCGCCTCGGTGCGGTTCTCGGTCTCCTCCGTGCGTGCACGGCCGATGCCGGAGATGCCGTACCCGGCGGCGCACAGCCCACCGATGAGCATCATGATCTGCACGAACGCACCCGTCATGTCGTCCTTGCCGAAGATCTGCGCGATCGTCGGGTTCTGCTCGACGAGGTCGGCGAAGAGATCGTCGACGTCGACGAGGTAGGTGCCGGTCGCCAGGAAGAGCAGGCCCAGGCCGAGCGTCCACCACCAGAACGCGGTGCGCTGCTGCCGCCACACCAGCGCGAGCGGCGAGCGCAGCCAGCCCGACGCGTCGGCACGGCCGGGCCTGGTGGCGACGAGCCCAGCGCCGAAGTCGCGACGGTTCGCCAGGGCCGAGGCCAGCACGAGCATGACGACGACGAACACGACGGGCAGGGCGAGCGGCCACCAGCGCAGGTCGACGAACACACGAGTCTGCTGCGCCCACGCGATCGGCGAGAACCACGACAACGCCGTGCCGCCCACCCGCGGCATGTCGCCCGCGCCGCGCACGAACACGGCCGCCATGAGCACGGCGACCGCCATCCCGGTCGCCCCGCGCGAGTGCTCGGTCACCTGTGCGGTCACCGTCGCCACCGCGCCGAACGCGAGCGCCACGAGGGCGATGCCGAGCACGTACGCGGCGGACCCGGCGACGTCGCCCTCCGCCGCGCTGAGCAGGATCGGGAAGGAGACGACGGCGATGAGCAGGTTGACGAGCACGACCGTGACGTACGCGGCCACGGCGGGCGCGTGCCGCCCGACGATCGAGGACCGGATCAGCTCGGAGCGCGAGGACTCCTCCTCGGCGCGCGTGTAGCGGGTCACGAACAGGATGCTCATCAGCGCGAGGGCTCCGGCGAGCAACAGCAGCACCTCGTTGGCCATCGCCGCGCCGAACCAGTAGTTCTCCAGGCCGAACCCGGGGCCGGTCATGAGCACCGAGGCGGGCGATCGCATGATCGACGCCCGCGCCGCCATGTCGAGCGGCTCGGAGAGCACCGCGGCGAACGCCGTCGCGCTGTACGCGTACATCGCCGCGATCGACGCCGTCCAGATGGCGATGCGCTTGCGGTCGCGGCGCAGGTTGAAGCGGACGAGGTCCCAGGTGCCGGTGAGCTCGCTCGTGCGGCGGGCGAGCCGGTCGAGCCCGTTGCGCTCGACGACGGCGGTCATCGGGCGCCGCCCGCGGGGCTCTCGGCAGGCTCGGCGGCGATGTCGTCGCCGTAGTGCCGCATGAACATCTCCTCGAGCGACGGCGGCGTGGCCGTGAAACCGCGCACCCCGACCGATGCGAGCGCGGCGAGCACGCCGGTCATGTGGTCGTTGTCGACGCTGGCGTGCACGCGGACGGCGTCGCCGGCGGGCTCGGTGACGAGATCGTGCACGCCGTCGAGCGCGCCGAGCGTGGCGGCGGCGCCCTC
>CBINDH010000418.1:0-2378 GCA_966249365.1 uncultured Xylanimonas sp.
CGTGCTGGTCGAGCCCCGTCGAGACCACTCGTGCTGGTCGAGCCCCGTCGAGACCCCGGCGGCTCAGCGCCCGCGCATGCCCTTGCGGTCGGGGCGCGCCTTGAACGGGTCGATGCCCTTGGGCACCGGAAGTCGTTGACCGCCGAGGGCCTTGAGGCGCTTGGCGACCTCGCTCACCTCGGGCTTGGTCAGCTTCGGCTTGAGCTTGGTGACGGTGCGGCCGAGCTTGGTGAGCTCGACCTGACCCTCGCCGTCGCCCATCTGGATCAGGTGGATCGGCACGTTCGGCAGGACGCGCGCGGTGCGGCGGCGCTCGTCCTCCAGCAGGCGGGTCACGCGCGTGGACGGGCCCTCGGAGACGAGCACGACGCCGGGGCGGCCCACGCCGCGGAACACGAAGTCCTGGGTGCGGGGGTTGATGGCGACGGGCTCGTCCTCGAACGTCCACCCGCCGCGGACCGTGCCCAGCGCGGCGCGCGCGGCGCCCGGCTGGCCCTTGATCCGCGTGTACGCGGCACGCTCGGCGCGGCGCGTGAGCATGTACATCGTCGCGAGCGCGGCGAACGGCAGGGCGACGAACGTGGCGTAGATCGGGTGGCCGGTGGCCAGACCGATGGCGATGCCGACGAGGAGCACGCCGAGGAAGATGCCCAGCAGGAGCCACGTCACCGACGGGTCCTGCTGGCGCGTCATCTTGTACGCCTGCCAGACCTGGTGGTACCAGCGCTGCTTCTTGGGCTTCTTCGTCTTCTTCGGCGTGGCGTCAGACGACGCGTTCGATCGTGCCATGGGCACAGATCCTATCGGCGTCCGACCAGGCTCACGGTCAGCGGGCCAGGAGGCTGGCGGCCTCCTGGCGGGCCGTCGTCGGCTCGGCGAGGTGCGCGAGCGCCGCCGGGATGGGTCGGCCGTGCTTGCTCATCGCCTGGCCCCACAGGCGCCCGGCGCGGTACGACGAGCGGACCAGCGGACCGGCCATGACGCCGAGGAACCCGAGGTCCTCGGCGAACTGCGCGAGCTCGACGAACTCCTCGGGGCGCACCCAGCGGTCGATCGGGTGGTGGCGCAGCGACGGGCGCAGGTACTGCGTGATCGTGATGAGGTCGCACCCGGCGTCGTGCAGGGCGCGCAAGGCGTCCCGGATCTCGTCGTTCGTCTCGCCCATGCCGAGGATGAGGTTCGACTTCGTGATGAGGCCGGCCTCGCGGGCGCGGGTCAGCACGCCGAGCGAGCGCTCGTAGCGGAACGCCGGCCGGATCTGCTTGAAGATGCGCGGCACCGTCTCGAGGTTGTGCGCGAGCACCTCGGGGCGCGAGTCGAACACCTCGTCGAGGAGGTCGGGGATGCCGTTGAAGTCGGGGATGAGGTTCTCGACGCCCGTGTTCGGGTTGAGCTCGTGGATCGCCCGGACGGTCTCCGCGTAGAGCCAGGCACCGCCGTCGGGCAGGTCGTCGCGGGCGACGCCCGTGATCGTCGAGTACTTCAGGCCCATCTGCCGCACCGACTCGGCGACGCGGCGCGGCTCGTCACGGTCCAGCGCGGCGGGCTTGCCCGTGTCGATCTGGCAGAAGTCGCAGCGGCGCGTGCACTGCTCGCCGCCGATGAGGAACGTCGCCTCGCGGTCCTCCCAGCACTCGAAGATGTTGGGACAGCCGGCCTCCTCGCACACCGTGTGCAGGTTGCCGCCCTGGACCAGGTTCTTCATGTCCCGGTACTCCGGGCCCATGGTGGCCTTCGTCCGGATCCACTCGGGCTTCTTCTCGATCGGTGTCTCGGCGTTGCGGGCCTCGATGCGCAGCATGCGACGGCCCTCGGGCGCGATGGTCACGGGAGCTCCCCTCGGAGTGACGATCGTGATGACGCGAGGTCTCCTCGCCGACGTGGTCAGCCTACGGCGGCGGCCGCGGGCTCAGGGTCGGGGTCCGTCGCTGCGGCCGTGACCTCGGTCACGAGCGGGCCCAGGTGTCGCTGCAGCGCCGCGGCCAGCAGCGGCCGGACCTCCGCCACGGTGACGTCCCGGCCGAGCTCGGCGGACAGCGACGTGACGTCGGCGTCGTCGATCCCGCACGGGACGATGTGCCCGAACGCGTCCAGGTCCGGGTCGCAGTTGAGGGCGAGGCCGTGCATCGTGACGCCGCGCGCCACGCGCGCGCCGATGGCACAGACCTTGCGTTCCCGCCGTGCGGCGCCCGGCCCGACGACGCCGGAACGACCCTCGACACGGATCGTCTGCGCGCGCCTCGAGCGTGCGGACGTACTGCACGACGTCGACGGGGGAGAACAGGCGCGCGATCGGGTAGGCGACGAGCTGGCCGGGCCCGTGCCACGTGATCTTGCCGCCGCGGTCGACGTCGACGACCGCGGTGCCGTCCGTCGGG
>CBINDH010000419.1:0-2358 GCA_966249365.1 uncultured Xylanimonas sp.
CGTGCCCACCTGCTCCGCGTCGCCTTGCGAGTGACGGGCGGCGACGCCTTCGGCGCGGAGGACGTCGTCCAGGAGGCATGGCTGCGGTGGCAACGCACGGACCGCGCGGCGGTGCGGAACCCTGCGGCCTTCCTGACCACGACGACGACCCGGCTCGCGCTCAACGTCCGCCAGTCGGCCAGCCGCCGCCACGAGATACCGAGCGACGTCCTGGCGACCCAGCCCGCGGACACGGTCGGGGACGCTGCCGCCGTCGTGGAGCGGTCCGCGGACGTCGCGAACGCCACCTCCTCGTCCGGCTCTCGGGCGGCGAGCTGGCAGCGTTCCTGCTGCGACGGGTGTTCGAGTACCCGTACGACGAGATCGCGAGGCTGCTCACCACGAGCGTCACGAACGCACGGCAGCTCGTCCGGCGCGCGGGGGTGCGCGCCGCGAGCGGCGCGCCGCGCTTCCCGGTCAGCCCCTCGGCCCATCGGGGACTCCTGCGGGCGTTCCTCGCCGCCTCGCGCGAGGGGGACACGGCTCCCCTGGAGGCGATGCTGGCGGGAGCGGTCGCGGGTTAGGCGGCCACCAGAGAGCAGGCTGCGCGGGCTTCCGTCACTCTCCGGGCATCCGGAAGTGCCAGACGACGAGGCTCCTGCTCGCGCCGACCGCGCGGATCGCCGCGGGCTCGTAGGCCATGGGCGACCACGGCCAGTCCTTCCAGTCACCGATCTCGGCGGCCGGCTCGGGTACCGGCGACTCCTGCCAGCTGATGCCGGGCTCCTCGCACCGGCGAACCTCCAGACCCGCGTCGAGCGCGGCCCTCAGGTAGTCGCCGATCCGGTGCCGGTACGTCGGCGCACGCACGGGTTCGCCGTCGGGCCCCAGGCCGGTGATGGCGGACCCGAGGGTGGTGAGCTCGGGATGGATGTCGGAGATCACCACGTCGGCCCCGGGCCGCGCGACCCGGGCGAGCTCCGCCAGGACGGGGCGCAGGTCGGGCACGTGCACGAGGGCGAGGGCGCACACGACGACGTCGACCGAGTCGTCGGCGAGCGGGAGGTGCTCGAGGGCGCCGACGTCGAAGGCGCCGTCCGGCACCCGGCGGCGGGCGATGGCGAGCATGTCGGGCGACGCGTCGACCCCGACGACCTGGTGCCCCGCGTCCCGCAGCAGCCGCGCGAACCGGCCCGTCCCGCAGGCCGCGTCGAGCGCGACGCCCGCGGGGCGGCCCACGAGGAGCTCGGCGACGAGCGGCTCGTCGAGCGCGAACAGCCCGCCCCCGGCGCCCGCGTCGTAGCCCGCGGCCTGCAGCCGGTACGCGCCCGCGGCGTCGACGGTCCGGACGTGCACGCCGCGGCCCTGGAGCCGGTCGTCGTCGAGCAGGCGGCGCATCTCGGTGATCCTGGCCTCGGTGAACCGGCGGTCCCGGTCGCCCGCCCAGCCGTCGAGCAGGGCGAGCCCTTCGAGTCCGAGCAGATACGCCAGCGGGTCCTGGTAGGTCACCCGGCCGACGGTGCCATGCGCCACCGCGGTGCCGCACCGTGATTTGTCGCGGGAAATAGCAGACCCTGCAAGCGCGTTGGAAGTAGTTGCCGGTTCAACGAACGGCCCGGCAACGCAGACCCCCGGAGAACACCTCACATGGACAAGCTCGCCGCCGACACCGGCATGGGCGCGGTCACGCTCCGCGTGGCCGACCTCGACCGCATGGTCGCCTACTACACGCAGGCGGTCCCGCTGCGCCTGCTCAACCACGAGGGTCCGCGCGCGGTGCTCGGCCGGGGCACGACGCCCGTCGTCGTCCTCGAGCACGCGCCCGAGCTGCGGCACGCCGGGCCGCGCGACGCGGGTCTGTTCCACACCGCGATCCTCTTCGACACCGAGGCGGCGCTGGCCGCGGCCGTGTACTCGGTGGCGAGCCGCGCGCCCGGCGCGTTCACCGGCAGCGCCGACCACCTCGTGAGCAAGGCGTTCTACTTCACCGACCCGGAGGGCAACGGCGTCGAGCTGTACTGGGACCGCGACCGCACGGCCTGGAGCTGGACGCACGGGCAGGTCGAGATGGACACGCTCTACCTCGACCCGAACACGTTCCTGCGCGAGCACCTCGACGAGGCCGCCGCCACCGACCCCGTGGTCGGTGGCGCGCGCGTGGGGCACGTCCACCTCAGCGTCGGCGACATCCGCTCCGCCCGGGAGTTCTACGTCGACCGGCTCGGCTTCGACGCCACCGCCACGCTCGGCGGCAGCGCCCTGTTCGTGAGCGCCGGCGGCTACCACCACCACATGGCGATGAACACCTGGAACAGCGCCGGCGCCGGGCGCCGCGCCCGCACGCTCGGCCTCGGCCGCGTCGACATCCTCCTGCCGACC
>CBINDH010000420.1:0-2357 GCA_966249365.1 uncultured Xylanimonas sp.
ACGTGCTCGTCATCGTCGGCGTGCACTCGCCCAAGTTCGAGCACGAGGCCGACCCTGTGGCGCTCGCGGCCGCCGTCGAGCGGTACTCCGTGGAGCATCCCGTGCTCGACGACCCCGAGCTCGTCACCTGGGGGGCCTACACGGCCCGCGCCTGGCCGACGCTCGTCGTGATCGACCCCGAGGGGTACGTCGTCGCGCAGATGGCCGGCGAGGGCCACGCCTCGGCGCTCGCCGCGCTCGTCGACGAGCTCGTCGCGGAGCACGAGGCCAAGGGGACTCTCCACCGCGGCGAGGGCCCGTACGTCCCGCCCGCCCCGCGCGAGGGCACGCTGCGCTTCCCCAGCAAGCTGGTCGCGCTGCCCGGCGGCAACCTGCTCGTCGCCGACGCCGGTCACCACTCGCTGGCCGAGCTCGCGCCCGACGGCGAGACGCTCGTGCGGCGCATCGGCTCGGGCGAGCGCGGCCTGGTGGACGGCGGGCCGGGCGACGCGCGGTTCTCCGAACCCAACGGTCTGTGCCTCGTCCCCGTGGAGCTGCGTGAACGCGTCGGGTACGACGTCGTCGTCGCGGACACGGTCAACCACGCGCTGCGCGGCGTGCGGCTCGCCGACGGGTTCGTGACCACGCTCGCGGGCACCGGCGAGCAGTTCATGGTCGGCGGGCAGGAGAACGTCGTGCTGCGAGGGCGCACCCGGGCGTACGACGCCGGGGCCCCGCGGGCCGCCGGGGAGCGCGGCGACGGCGGCGGCCGGGTTGCCGAGGAGCTGCCGTCGACGGCCGTGCGGCTCTCGTCGCCCTGGGACGTCGCGTGGTCAGCCGCCGCGGGCGGGTTCGTCGTCGCGATGGCGGGCACGCACACGCTCTGGCTCTTCGACCCGACGGCGCCCCGGCCGGGGGCGTACGGGACCGTCCGGCTCCTCGCCGGGACGATGAACGAGGGGCTTGTGGACGGGGCAGGGGAGACGGCGTGGTTCGCGCAGCCGTCGGGCCTCGCGGTAGGCCGCCCCCTGCCGGGCAACCCTGTCGAAGCCACACGCCCACCGCTGGTTGAGCCTGTCGTGACCACCACCCCGACCGAGACGATCTGGCTCGCAGACTCCGAGACGTCTGCCCTGCGCGCGGTGGTGGTTTCTCCACCCTCCACCAGCGGCTTGAGCACAGCGGAGGTCACCACTGTCGTCGGGCAGGGGTTGTTCGACTTCGGGCACCGGGACGGCGACCTCGGCGAGGCGCGCCTGCAGCACCCGCTCGGCGTCGTCGTCCTCCCGGACGGCTCCGTCGTCGTCGCCGACACCTACAACGGCGCGCTGCGCCGGGTCGAGACCGCGTGGGACGACGCCGGAGCCACCCCGACGGGCCGCGTGACGACGCTCGCGACCGGTCTCGCCGAGCCCAGCGACGTCCTCGCCGAGGTGTCCGACGACGGTGGCGTGACGCTCCTCGTCGTCGAGTCAGCCGCGCACCGGCTCACCCGGATCGCGCTGCCCGCGTCGCTCGCGGGCCAGATCCTCGACCACGGTGCACGCCGCACGCAGCGGCCCGCCACCGCAGTAGCGCCGGGGACGCTGCGGCTGGAGGTGCCTGCGGCGCGATCGCGAGATGCCGTTTCACGCGCCGGGGACGCTGCGGCTGGAGGTGCCGTTCGTCCCGGCGCCGGGCCAGAAGCTCGACGACCGATGGGGCCCGTCGACGTCGCTGCAGGTGAGCGCGACGCCGCCCGAGCTGCTGCTCGCCGGCGCGGGCGACGGCACCGACCTGTCCCGCGACCTGCGGATCAACCCGGCGGTGGCGGACGGCGTCCTCCACGTGACCGCCAAGGCTGCGAGCTGCGACTCCGAGGGCGAGTTCCCGGCGTGCCACCTCGCCCAGCAGGACTGGGGCGTCCCCGTCGTCGTCACCGCCGACGGCGAGGCGGCGCTGACGCTGCCGCTGCGCGGCTGACGCCGACGCCGCTGCTGCGGGCGGCGGCCCGGGCGCACGCATCGATCGAAACGTGCAACTGAGATCGGAACGTGC
The DNA here is from genome assembly GCA_966249365.1 of uncultured Xylanimonas sp. Lineage (GTDB taxonomy): Bacteria > Actinomycetota > Actinomycetes > Actinomycetales > Cellulomonadaceae > Xylanimonas. Next base: position 2,017 of record CBINDH010000420.1, read on the forward strand.
GCCTGGACGCACGATCCGATCTCAGTTGCACGATCCGATCGGTTGTGGCCGCGACCACGGGGGTCGGCTCGCGGTGGGCGGGGCCCGGGCACGTCGGTGGGGTGCGCGGGGTCGGGCGGGGCGGTCGGTTCGGCGCGCGCGGGATCACGGATGGCGGGTTCGCTCGGGTGGCGTTGGCCGGCGCGCACTCGGGGCGCGCGCCGACCGGAACGTACAGCGATCGGAACGTGCAAACGAGATCGGAACGTGCGCGTGGATGCACGTTCCGATCTCATTTGCACGGTCCGCACCCGAGGCGACAGGCGACGCACGATCAGCCGGGGCCGACGCACGGGCAGCCG
>CBINDH010000421.1:0-2348 GCA_966249365.1 uncultured Xylanimonas sp.
CGGGCACCTGCGAGGTCCGCTGACGGCCGCGGCCCGCTGACGGGTCAGACGACGCCGGAGAGGCGGGCGCCCGCGTCTCCGAGGCCCGGGACGATGTACTTCTTGTCGTTGAGCCGCTCGTCCACGGCCGCGACGACCACCTCGACGTCGACCCGGTCGCCCATCGCCTTCTCCACGACCTCGAGGCCCTCGGGCGCGGCCAGCAGGCACACGCACGTGACCTCGCGGGCGCCGCGCTCGAACACGTAGTCGATGGCCGCGACGAGCGTGCCGCCCGTGGCGAGCATCGGGTCGAGCAGGAACACCTGGCGGTCGGTGAGGTCGTCGGGCAGGCGGTTGGCGTACGTGACCGCCTCGTAGGTGGTCTCATCACGCTGCAGGCCCAGGAAGCCGACCTCGGCGGTGGGCAGCAGGCGCGTCATGCCCTCGAGCATGCCGAGGCCGGCGCGCAGGATCGGGATCACGATCGGGGCCGGGTCGGCGAGCTTCTTGCCCGTCGTGACGGTCACCGGCGTCTCGATCTCGTGCGGCTCGGTGTGCACGTGCCGCGTCGCCTCGTAGGCGAGCAGCGTCACGAGCTCGTCGACGAGGAGGCGGAACGTCGCCGACGGCGTGTTCTTGTCGCGCAGGACGGTGAGCTTGTGGTCCACCAGCGGGTGGTCGGCGACGTGGAGGCGCATGAGGCTCACGCTACCGGCCCGCGCCGTCCCCGACGTGCTCAGAGGCGCGACCGTTAGGCTCGCCACAGTCAAGGGAGGTGGCATGGGCGTCGGACTCGACCTGCCGTGGAGCGACGGCACCTTCCCGCCGCCCACGCTCAGCCAGCGCCAGGCGGTCTGGGACGCTCTCATGGGCATGGCCCTGCACGAGGCCACGCACGCGCTCGCGACCGGCGACGTGCCCGTCGGAGCCGTCGTCGTCGGCCCCGACGGGCGGCTGCTCGGCGCGGGCCGCAACCGCCGCGAGGAGACGGGTGACCCCACCGCGCACGCCGAGGTGCTCGCCCTGCGGCAGGCCGCGATGTCGCGCGGCGAGTGGCGGCTCGAGGGGTGCACGCTCGTCGTCACGCTCGAGCCGTGCGTCATGTGTGCCGGCGCGCTGGTCGCGGCGCGCGTGCAGCGGCTCGTGATGGGCGCCTGGGACCCGAAGGCCGGCGCGGCGGGCTCCGTGTGGGACCTCGTGCGCGACCAGCAGTCCAACCACCGGGTCGAGGTCGTCTCCGGTGTCCGAGCACCGGAGTGCGGCGCTATGCTCCGCGCGTTCTTCGAGGCGTACCGGGAGAACAGCGAGCCGTACGAGCGACGAGATCACCGAGAGAGCTGACCATGTCCGACGACGCCGAAGCGCCGGCCTCCGTGCGCACGACCGTCCTGTTCGAGCCCCGCAACGTGTGGCGCGTCGGGCTCGTCGTCCTGGGCGTGATCGCCCTCGCCCTCGTCGTCAGCTTCGTGTTCCGCGCGGGCGGGTCGCTGCTGTTCACGATCTTCACCGCGTGGTTCGTGTCGCTCGCGATGGAGCCGGCCGTCAGCCGCCTGGCCCGGCGGATGCCGCGGTACGCCGCGACCGGCCTCGTGCTCATCGCCGTCATCGCCGCCGTCGCGATCTTCTTCGGGCTGTTCGGCAACCTCGTGGTGCAGCAGGTGACGAACCTGGTGCAGGCCATCCCGGACCTGGTCGACCGGGCGCTCAACTTCGTCGACGAGCAGTTCGGCGTCCGCTACTCGCTCGACGACCTGCTCAAGCAGGTGCAGCAGAACGCGGGCAGCGCCGCGAACATCGCCGGGAACGTCGCGGGCGGGATCCTCAGCTTCGTGGGGGCGCTCGCCGGTGCGGTGGGCACGTTCTTCATCTTCGCGCTCATGCTCTTCTACCTGTCCGCGGACGGGCCGCGGCTGCGCCGGTGGATCGCGTCGCTGTTCCCGCCGCCCGCGCAGGAGGCCACGCTCGTCGTCTGGGACACCATGGCCGAGAAGACGGGCCGGTACGTCGGTGCCCGCCTGCTGCTCGCGACCGTCAACGCGACGTGCTCGGCGATCGTGTTCGCCGTCATCGGGCTGCCGTCCTGGCTGGCGCTGGCCCTGTGGACGGGCATCGTCGCGCAGGCCATCCCCGCGATCGGGACGTACATCTCGATCGCGCTGCCGGTGCTCGTCGGGGCGCTCAGCGAGAACCCGTGGCTGGGTCTCATCGTGCTGGCGTGGGGCGTGCTCTACCAGCAGGTGGAGAACCTCACGATCGAGCCGCGCATCAGCTCGCGCGCCGTCGACGTGCACCCTGCCGTGAGCTTCGGGTCAGTCATCCTCGGCACGGCGATGTTCGGCGTCTCGGGCGCGCTGCTCGCGATCCCC
>CBINDH010000422.1:0-2331 GCA_966249365.1 uncultured Xylanimonas sp.
GGCTGGTTGGCTACGTTCGGAAGGGATAACCGCTGAAAGCATCTAAGCGGGAAGCCTGCTTCAAGATGAGGTTTCCACGGACGCAAGTCCGAGAGGCACCCAGCAAGACCACTGGGTAGATAGGCCGGATGTGGAAGGCAGGACCAACGACTGCCGCAGCTGACCGGTACTAATCAGCCGACAACTTCAACCCAACACACACACTTTGCTACGCGTCCACTGTGCGGTTCCCGAGAAACGGGCACCACAAACCCAACAACTCGATAAAGTTACGGCGGTCATAGCGTAGGGGAAACGCCCGGTCCCATTCCGAACCCGGAAGCTCAGCCCTACAGCGCCGATGGTACTGCCCTGGAGACGGGGTGGGAGAGTAGGACGCCGCCGGACACCCTTCACGAAAGACCCCGCACCCACGGTGCGGGGTCTTTCGCATACCCGGAACTTGCTCTTCGGGTTGGGTTCGAAGGCGGAGGTGGTCGAACTCTCGGACGTCTGCGGGCACCGGGCGGGAGGGCGGCCCGGGTCGCCCACTAGACTGGCGGCCATGTCCACCATCTCTCGTGACGAGGTTGCGCGCGTGGCTGGCCTCGCCCGCATCGACCTGCGCCCGGAGGAGGTCGACCGGCTCGCCGGCGAGCTCGACGTCATCGTCGAGTCGATCGCCAAGGTGAACCAGGTCGCCACTCCCGACGTGCCGGCGACCAGCCACCCCCTGCCGATGACCAACGTGTTCCGCGACGACGTCCCGGTGCCGGCGCTTCCGGTCGAGGACGTGCTGGCCGCGGCTCCGGACTCGGAGGACGGCAAGTTCCTCGTCCCGCAGATCCTCGGGGAGGAGTGAGATGACCGACGTGACCCGACTTTCCGCCGCCGCGCTGGCGACCCGCCTGCAGGACGGCGAGATCTCGAGCGTCGAGGCGACGCAGGCGCACCTCGACCGCATCGCCGCCGTCGACGGTCTGGTGAACGCGTTCCTCCACGTGAGCGCCGACGAGGCGCTCGCCACCGCGCACGACGTCGACCAGCGCCGCGCGGCGGGCGAGGAGCTGCACCCGCTCGCGGGCGTGCCCATCGCCGTCAAGGACGTCGTCGTGACCAAGGGTCTGCCGACGACGGCCGGCTCGAAGATCCTCGAGGGCTGGATCCCGCCGTACGACGCCACGCTCGTCGAGCGCATCAAGGCGGCTGGCCTGCCGATCCTTGGCAAGACCAACATGGACGAGTTCGCCATGGGGTCCAGCACCGAGCACTCGGCCTTCGGCAACACGCACAACCCGTGGGACCTCGACCGGATCCCCGGCGGTTCGGGCGGTGGCTCGGCCGCCGCCGTGGCGGCCTACGAGGCACCCCTGGCGATCGGGACCGACACGGGCGGCTCCATCCGCCAGCCGGGCGCGGTCACCGGCACCGTGGGCGTCAAGCCCACCTACGGCTCGGTGTCCCGCTACGGTCTCATCGCGATGGCGTCGAGCCTCGACCAGGCCGGCCCCGTGACCCGCACGGTGCTCGACTCCGCGCTGCTGCACGAGCTCATCGGCGGGCACGACCCGCGCGACTCGACGTCGATCCCCGAGAGCCTGCCGGCGCTCGTCGCCGCGGCCCGCCAGGGCGCGACGGGCGACCTGCGCGGCCTCAAGGTCGGCGTCGTCACCGAGCTGCAGGGCGAGGGCTACCAGGCGGGCGTGCTCGCGCGGTTCCACGAGTCGCTCGAGCTGCTCGAGAAGGCCGGCGCCGAGCTGGTCGAGGTGAGCTGCCCGCACTTCCCGTACGCGCTCGACGCGTACTACCTGATCATGCCCGCGGAGGCGTCCAGCAACCTCGCCAAGTTCGACGGCATGCGCTTCGGCCTGCGCGTCGAGCCGACCGAGGGCCCGGTCACGGCCGAGCGCGTCATGGCCGCCACCCGCGGCCAGGGCTTCGGCGACGAGGTCAAGCGCCGCGTCATCCTGGGCACCTACGCGCTCAGCGCCGGCTACTACGACGCCTACTACGGCAGCGCGCAGAAGGTCCGCACGCTCATCCAGCGCGACTTCAGCGCGGCCTTCGCGCAGGCCGACGTCCTCGTCAGCCCGACGGCCCCGACGACGGCGTTCAGGCTCGGCGAGAAGCTCGACGACCCGCTGGCGATGTACCTCAACGACGTCGCCACCATCCCGGCGAACCTGGCCGGCGTGCCCGGCATCTCGGTGCCCAACGGACTCTCGGACGACGGCCTCCCGGTCGGCTTCCAGATCCTGGCCCCGGCCAAGGCCGACGACCGCCTCTACCGCGTCGGTGCGGCGCTCGAGCACCTGCTCGAGCAGCAGTGGGGCTCGCCGCTCCTGAGCAACG
>CBINDH010000423.1:0-2304 GCA_966249365.1 uncultured Xylanimonas sp.
ACTCCTGGAGGCGACTCATGACCGACAACCTTGCCGGACGCCGCGCCCTGGTCCCGGGCGCCGCGTCGGGGATCGGGGCCGCGGTGGCCCGCGAGCTCGCCGTCCGCGGCGCGCACGTCACGGTGGCCGACGTCGACGCCGACGGCGCGAAGACGCTCGCCGACGAGCTGCGCGGCGACGCGTGGGTCGTCGACCTGTCCGACACGCGCGCGCTCGAGGACGTCGAGCTCGACGCCGACATCCTCGTCAACAACGCGGGGATCCAGCGGGTCGCCCCGCTGCAGGACTTCGACCCCGACGCGTTCCGGCTCATCCACCGGATCATGCTCGAGGCGCCGTTCCTGCTGATCCGGGCGGTGCTGCCGGGCATGTACGCGCGCGGGTGGGGCCGGGTGGTCAACCTCAGCTCGGTGCACGGTCTCGTCGCCTCGCCGTTCAAGTCGGCGTACGTGTCGGCCAAGCACGGGCTCGAGGGGCTGTCGAAGGTGACGGCCCTCGAGGGCGGGGAGCACGGCGTCACGAGCGTCTGCGTCAACCCCGGGTACGTGCGCACGCCGCTCGTCGAGAAGCAGGTCGCCGACCAGGCGCGCGTGCACGGCATCCCCGAGTCGGAGGTCCTCGCCCGCGTGATGCTCGCCGAGTCGGCCGTCAAGCGGCTCGTCGAGCCGGCCGAGGTGGCCTCGCTCGTCGGCTGGCTGACCGGGCCCGACGCGGCGATGGTCTCGGGCGCGAGCTGGACGATCGACGGCGGCTGGAGCGCACGATGAGCGGGCTCGACAAGGTCGTCGCGTCCGCCGCGCAGGCCGTCGCGGACATCCCCGACGGCGCGACGCTCGCCGTCGGCGGGTTCGGGCTCTCGGGCAACCCGATGGCGCTCATCGCGGCGCTGCTCGACCAGGGCACCTCGAGGCTGTCGGTCGTGAGCAACAACTGCGGCGTCGACGACTGGGGCCTGGGCGTGCTGCTCGCCGCGGGCCGCATCGCGAAGATGACGTCGTCGTACGTCGGCGAGAACAAGGAGTTCGAGCGGCAGTTCCTCAGCGGTGAGCTCGAGCTCGAGCTCACCCCGCAGGGCACGCTCGCCGAGAAGCTGCGCGCCGGCGGCTCGGGCATCGCGGCGTTCTGGACCCGCACCGGCGTCGGCACGCAGGTCGCCGAGGGCGGGCTCCCCCGCCGCTACGCCCCCGACGGGTCCGTGGCCGTCGCGTCCCCGCCCAAGGAGGTGCGGCTCTTCGGCGGGCACGAGCACGTGCTCGAGGAGGCGATCACCACCGACTTCGCGCTCGTCCACGCCGCCCGCGGCGACCGCCACGGGAACCTGCAGTTCCACCGCTCGGCGCGCAACTTCAACCCGCTCGCCGCGATGGCCGGGCGCGTGTGCGTCGCCCAGGTCGAGGAGCTCGTCGAACCCGGCGAGATCGACCCCGACGCCGTGCACCTGCCCGGCGTGTACGTGCACCGCGTCGTGCACGTGCCGGACGCCGAGAAGAGGATCGAACGACGGACCGTGCGCGAGGCCGCGGCCGGGACGGAGGCGTGAGATGGCACTGACCAGGAACGAGATGGCCGCGCGCGCCGCGGCCGAGCTGCGCGACGGCTGGTACGTCAACCTCGGCATCGGGCTGCCCACGCTCGTGCCAAACTACGTTCCCTCCGGGTACGAGCTCGTGCTCCAGTCGGAGAACGGGCTGCTCGGCGTCGGGCCCTACCCCCTCGACGCCGAGGTCGACCCCGACCTCATCAACGCCGGGAAGGAGACGGTGACGTTGTTGTCCGGCGCGGCCGTGTTCGACTCCGCGACCAGCTTCGGCATGATCCGCGGCGGCAAGATCGACGCCGCGATCCTGGGCGGCATGCAGGTCTCGGCCACGGGCGACCTGGCCAACTGGATGATCCCCGGCAAGATGGTCAAGGGCCCGGGCGGGGCGATGGACCTCGTCCACGGGGCCGGGAAGGTCATCGTGCTCATGGAGCACGTCGCCCGCGACGGCTCGCCCAAGATCCTGCCCGAGTGCACCCTGCCGCTCACCGGTCGCGGTGTCGTGGACCGCGTCATCACCGACCTGGCCGTGCTGGACGTGACCCCGACCGGGCTCGTCCTGCGCGAGCTCGCGCCGGGCGTCACGGTCGACGACGTCGTCGCCGCCACCGGCGCGCCCGTCGACGTCACCACCCTCCCCGCCGGTTGAGCCCCGTCGAAACCACCCTGGCCACCACCCCTGCCGGTCGAGCCCCGTCGAGACCACCCGCCCCCACCCCCTGCGGAGATCCCCATGACAGTCACGCTCCCCTCGCCCGCTGACG
>CBINDH010000424.1:0-2276 GCA_966249365.1 uncultured Xylanimonas sp.
GGTCACGTCGAGCGCGGCCGAGTCGGGCACCAGCACGTACCCGGTGCTGCCGTCGAACGACAGGGCTTCGCCCATCCCGTCGGCACCCGTGATGCGGCTGACGCCGCCGGTGAGCAGGCCGTCGCCGTGCCAGCCGGAGGAGTCGACGGCCACGCCGCCCGAGGTCTCGTCGAGCGCCCACGCGGCGACGAGCCCGTCCGCGGACCCGACGCGCAGCGTGACGGTCGCGGGCTGCGACCAGGTGCCGCCCGCCTTGACCCGGAAGGTGAACGCGTCCGCGCCCACGGCCGACCCGGCGGCGTACGCGAACGCCCCGGAGGCGGCGTCGAAGGCGGTGAGCTGCCCGCTCACGGGCGGGGTGACGACCTCGAACTGCAGGGCCGCCCCACCCGGCGCGGTGCCCGTCAGCGTGCCGGAGACGGTGCCCCCGACGGTCGTGCTGTAGGTCGCTGCGGTGGCCTGCGGCGCGTTCGGGTCCACCCAGGCCAGGCGTGCTGCGCGCGCGCTGGTGGCCGAGGCCGCCATGACCTGCGTCGCGCCGGGCACCTGCAGGCGGCTGCTCGTGACGTTGTTGCGCGAGTCGCCGAACACGACCCGGCGCGGCCCGCTGAAGTCGGGCGACGCGAGCGAGGTCTCCTTCTCGAGGATGTCGTCGAGCTCGGTGCTGGCCGTGTAGACCACGCGCAGGCGCCCGGTCTGCTCGTCGACCTGCACGACGGGCCGGGTGCCGATGGTGTCGACCTGCCGGAACGGGTCCCACGTGCCGGACGGCTTGCGCACGAGCAGCCCGATGACGGCCTTCCCGCCCGTGTCGTACGACGTCTTGACGGCCGCGTAGAGCGTGCCGTCGGACGTCGCGGCGAGGTTGATGTGGTCGTCGGCCATGCCGTTGCCGAGCGGCAGCGCGTCGGCCCCGCCCGGGACCTCGTCGGCCGTCCAGGTCGTCGGCGACGCGCCGTCGACGTGCGTGCGGAACCCGAAGCGCTCGGCGTTCTGGTTCGACCAGAGCACGCCCACCTTGCCGCCGGGCAGGGCGCGGATCGCGCCGAGGTCGTCCGCGGTCACGCCGGAGGCGACCGTGATCGGGGCGGAGAAGGTCGCGTACGGCGCGTCGGCCCAGGCGACGTTGATCGTCGTCGTGCCGTCCCAGGCGAGCCACATGCGCCCGGTCGAGTCGACGTCGAGCGTCGCGGTCTCGCTGCCGGACATGGCGACGACGACGGCGTCGGGCCGCTGCGACCACGGGACCCAGGTGCCCGCGGCGGCGTCGAGCTGGAGCGAGACGAGCGACGTGACGGGCCCGTGCAGCAGCACGTGGACGACGTCACCGACCGGCCGCACATCGGCACGGACGTCGGTGCGGCTGGTCAGGTGCCGCACGTTCGACCACGCGCCGGTCGCCGGGTCCTGGCGCCACACCCACGTGCCCGCGGGCGTCGTCGCCTGCGAGGCGAGCACCGTCCACCAGGCCCCGGCGGCGTACCAGAGCTTCGACTGCGGCTTCTCACCGGTGTTGCCGGCGACGGGGATCGTCGCGGTGACGAGCTGGTTCTCGACGGCGGGAGCCGACGGCGCCGGCTCGCTCGCCGCGACGGCGGGCTCCCAGGTGAGCTGGACGAGGGCCTCGCCGGTCGGCACGTCGGGGGCGGTGCCGACCTCGATGGCGTACGTCTGCCCCTCGCGCGCGTCGAGCGTCACCGCGGAGGTGTCGACGTCGCCCTCGTCGTCGCCCTGCGCGACGACCGGGCCGGACGGGCCGCCCTCGCGGACGACGAGCACGGTGTCGATCTCGGAGCCGTGGGTCGTGAAGCGCACGGGTGCCGTCGCGGGCGCCGTCCACCGCCAGCTCAGGGTGCGCGCGATGAGGGTCGCGTGTCCGCCCGTGCCGGGCGGGAAGTTCGCGGCGACGTCCTGGCCCACGGGGCCGCCGATCGTCCGGGCGTCGGACGGGTCCGCACCGGGGATCTGGGCGGCGTCCGCCGGGGCGGCAGGGACGGGCGTCCCCGAGCTGACGTCGAGCACCGTGCGTCCGGCCGCGGCCACCGAGGCCGGGTCGGTCGCGGGGGCGTCTCCGGGACCGGCGAGGACGGCCGTGCTCGCGGTGCAGCCGACCGCGAGGGCGACGGTGAGCAGGCCGGCCGCGGCCCGCGTCGAGGCACGCCGCCCGGGGGCGGACTGGGGCAATGTGGAACGCATGCGCGGACCCTCCGCTTGCTGGCTCCGCGTGTCGGCGCTGGCCGGGGGACGCGTACAGGTGGTCCCGCGAGTCAAGCACC
>CBINDH010000425.1:0-2271 GCA_966249365.1 uncultured Xylanimonas sp.
GCGGTCCGCTTCGTCGAGGTAGTGCGTGGTCAGCAGCACGGTCATGCCGCTCGCCCCGGCGAGGCGGGACAGCTCCGCCCACAGGTCGGCACGGGCCTCGGGGTCGAGCCCCGTGGTGGGCTCGTCGAGGAACAGCACGGCGGGGGAGTGCATGAGCCCGAGGGCGACGTCGAGCTTGCGCGCCGTGCCGCCCGAGTAGGTGCGGACGAGCCGGTCGGCGGCCTCGGTGAGGCCGAACGCGTCGAGCAGGTGGTCCGCGCGGGCGCGTGCCTCGCGGCGGCGGAGCCCGTGCAGGCGCCCGGCGAGCTCGAGGTTCTCGCGACCGGTGTCCATCACCCGAGTCACGGGCTTCTGCGACACGTAGCCGATCGAGCGCCGGACGGCGGCGGCGTCGCGGACGACGTCGTGGCCCGCGATGCGGGCGCTCCCGGAGTCGGGCAGGGCGAGCGTTGCGAGGATGCGGACGGTCGTGGACTTGCCCGCCCCGTTGGGGCCCAGCAGCCCGAGGACGGTGCCGGGCTCGACCGTCAGGTCGATGCCGTCCAGCGCGCGCACCTCGCGGTGGCGGCCGCGGTAGGTCTTGGTCAGTCCGGCGACGTCGATCGCCGGGGTCGTGGCAGACATGGGTCTCCCTCTCGGTGTGGTCCTTCGAGAGAGCCCGGTGTGCACCCGTAGGCTGTGAGTGCGTCTCGGTCCGGCTGCGTTCCGGGCTCGGGTGCGGTCCCCGGGCGGTGGCAGCCGCCCGGGGACTTGTTCGGTCAGTCGTGGTTGCCGGCGTCCTTGCGGGCGCCGAAGTTCATGCGGGCGAGCAGCACCATCATCACGATCCAGCCGACGACGTAGGGCACCCACACGTAGCGCCAGCCGACGCTGAACCCGAGCAGCACGCTCACCAGGAACGCGCCGACCCAGATCACGGCCGTGTAGATCCCGAACCGCGCGGCGAGCGCGGGGTCCTTGGTGAAGTTGTCGCTGCCCGCGTGGGTGCTCGCCAGCTGGCGCGTCCAGGCCTTCTTGCGGTTGGTCTGGGTGACCCCGAGCCAGGTGAACAGCACGGCGCCGAGGACGACGAGCAGCGCGCCGCCGACGATCCAGACGACGGCGTACCGGTCGTCCCAGGTGGGCACGGCGACGAGGCCGAGCCCGACGCCGGTCGCGCCCAGCGTGCCCGCCAGCCCCCAGGCGGCGGCGCGCTCGCGCGGCAGCGGGTAGTTCGTCGTCGTCTCCTGCGCGAGCGAGGCGGCGAGGATCCAGCCGACGGCGAGGCCGAAGACCGTGGCGAGCACGGGAAGGAACGCCATCGACCCGCCGATCGCGATGAAGGTGTACCCGAGCACGGCGCCCACGGCGACGAGCGCGGCAACCACGACGCCGACGACGAAGCCGGGGCGCGGGCGCACCTTGTGGAGCGCGACGAGGTCCTGGTCGCTGGACCACGAGGACGTGGCCGCCCGGACGGGTGCGGCGACGGCCGGGTCGACGTCGTCGAGCAGCGCGCGGATGTCTCCGAGCTCGCCGACAGCCGTGGCGGCCGCCTGCTCCTCGGGCATGCCGGACGCCTGGAGCTCGGCGGCCCGCTCGACCAGCCCGGTGCGCAGCTCCTCCTTGAGGTCCGCGGTCTCGGGGGTCAGGGGGATGTCGGCGAACGCCTGGTCGAGCAGGCGGTGGACGGAGGTCATCGGAGTCGGCCCTTCATGGAGGTCTCGGCGTCACGGTGCGGGGTGTCGAGCAGGGTGTCGATGACGTCGCGCGTAGCCACCCACGCGGCGACGTTGGTGCGGTAGACGGCGCGTCCGGCGTCGGTGAGGCGGTAGTACTTGCGCCGACCGCCCTGGGACTCGTCGCCCCAGTAGGCCTCGACGAGGCCGTCCTTCACGAGGCGGCGGTAGGTGGCGTAGAGCGTCGCCTCCTTGATCTCGTGGCGGCCGCCGGTCGCGTCGCGGATGGCCTTGTAGATCTCGAACCCGTAGCGGTCACCGTCGCGCAGGGCGCCGAGCACGATCGTGTCGGTGTGCCCGCGCAGCAGGTCTGCTGCGAAGGCGTCGTCGGCGAGTTCTTGTGTCACACCAAGTACTGTATGACATCAAGTACTTGATGACAACACCCGTTCCTCTCCGGACATGCCACGGCCGCCGCGAGCGACCCGTCGGGCGGGTGCTCCGCGGCGGCCGCGGGGAAAGGGGAAGGGGTCAGCTGCCGGCTTCGATGGCCGTGCGCCGCGGATCGTGCGTGACCTCGATCCGGCGAGGACGCGCGTCCTCCGACACCGGG
>CBINDH010000426.1:0-2266 GCA_966249365.1 uncultured Xylanimonas sp.
CGAAACCCCTGTACTCATGGTTTCGACGGGGCTCAACCCTCAGGTGGCGCCTACAGCAGCGGCGTGCCCGTCAGGCGTTCGTACGCCTCGAGGTACCGCGCCCGCGTGCGCTCCACGACGTCGTCCGGCAGCGCCGGCGGCTCCGCACCGCCCGCACGGTCCCAGCCTGACGCCGGCGACGTCAGCCAGTCGCGCAGGTACTGCTTGTCGAAGCTCGGCTGGGCGTGGCCGGGCTGCCACTCGTCGGCCGGCCAGAACCGCGACGAGTCCGGGGTCAGCACCTCGTCGCCCAGGACGACGACGCCGGCCCCGTCGACGCCGAACTCGAACTTCGTGTCCGCCAGGACGATGCCGCGCCCGCGCGCGATCTCCTCCGCGCGGCCGTAGACCGCCAGCGTGAGGTCGCGCAGCGTCGTCGCGACCTGCTCGCCGTGCTTGTGGACGACCGTGGAGAACGGCACGTTCTCGTCGTGCTCCCCCACCGCGGCCTTGACAGCCGGGGTGAAGATCGGCTCCGGCAGCCGGGACCCGTCGACCAGTCCCGGCGGCAGCGCGATCCCGGTCACCGAGCCGGACTCGCGGTACTCCGCGAGGCCCGAGCCGGTGAGGTACCCGCGGGCCACGCACTCGACGGGGTACATCTCGAGGCGCTTGCAGATCATCGCGCGGCCCGCGACGGCGTCGGGCACGAGGCCGTCGAACGGCTCGGCGCTGACCTCCGTGGAGACGACGTGGTTCGGCACGATGTCGGCGAGCTGGTCGAACCACCACAGGCTGAGCTGGGTGAGGACGACGCCCTTGTCCGGGATCGGGGTCGAGAGCACGTGGTCGTACGCGGAGATGCGGTCCGAGGCGACGACGAGCACCACGTCGCCCAGCGGGTGCGTACCGCCGATCGCCGGCAGGTCGGGCTCGTACAGGTCGCGCACCTTGCCGGAGTAGACGTGCTTCCAGCCGGGCAGGTCCAGCGGGCCACCGGCGAAGGCGCCCGCGGCAGGTTCGAAGGAGGTCACGCACGTAGTCTCTCAGCCGTGACCCGACTGTTGGACCGCGCGAGCCGGAAGCTCTGGCGGTGCACAGGGAGGCCCGTCGACCTTGCCGGCGCCGAGGCGTGGCTACGCGCACCCCGCAGCGCGACCGCCACGGTGGGGGACGCATGGGTCACCGCGGAGGCGGTGCGCCTGGGCGGCACGGTGGACGGCGGCTCCCGCGACGCCGGGCTGCGACGTTCCGGTTCCGACCGCTCTCCGAGCACGGGACCTGGGAAGGACGAACGGGAATCGTGCCGCCGCCCCGGTGACGCGCCGGGCGCGAAGACACAAGCAGTCAGCGCCAGAGCGACGTGATCGGCATCGCCCAGATGCGGTCCGCCAGCGGGTAGGTGGCGTCCCCCGTGTGCAGGACCACTCCGCGCAGGAACTGTTCACCCAGCTGGTCGCGGAGCCACGCGAGGTGACGCGCGTCGCGTTCGTCCGCCGATGCGGCTGCCTTCACCTCGACCCCGACGACGGTGCCACCCTGCCGTTCGAGGACGAGGTCGATCTCCCGCTGCCCGTTGGCGTCGCGCAGATGCGACACCCGGACCCGTGGCGTGCTGACAGCCGCGAGCGGTACGAGCTGGAGAGCGACGAATGTCTCGAGGAGCTGCCCCAGCAGACCGCCCCTGCGTAACAGGCCCGCTGCATCGACGCCGAGGAGATGCGCCGCGATGCCCGTGTCGGCGATGTGCATTTTGGGAGCCTTGACCAGGCGCTTGAGCCGGTTGTGGTGCCAGGCCGGCAGCCGCACCACCATGCCCAGATCGTCCAACAGGTCGAGGTACCCGGACGCGGTGCGCGCGTCAAGACCTACGGCGGTGGCGAGCGTCGTGACCGCCGGCGTCCCCGCGGTGGTGGCTGCGACAGCCTCGAGCAGCGCCGCCAGACGACCAGGGCTTCGCACCTCCGCAAGCTGGTCCACGTCGCGGTGGACCAACTGATCCAGGTAACCGGGGAACCATAGCTCCCGCTCGATCTCGCTGAGCGTCAGGACCTCGGGAAAGCCGCCCACGACGATCGCGTCGGCCAGCACCGCGAGATCGCGCGCATCCGGCGTCACACCCGACTCCGGGTCCTGCGCGCCGAACAGCCGGTCGAGTGCGTTCTTGGCACCCAGTCCTTCGATCTCACCCTGAGTGAGTCCGAACATCCGCAACGGCACCACGCGACCGGTCCCCGGCCAAGTCTGCCCCGTCCGGCGCGCCCGCACGCTGCCCGCGACGAGGAAC
>CBINDH010000427.1:0-2256 GCA_966249365.1 uncultured Xylanimonas sp.
GGCCGCCATGATCGCGGCCGTGGCGTCGTCGATGGCCTTCTTCGCGGCGTCCGATGCCCCGTCCGACTCCGCGAGCTGATTCGCGCGCGCCTCCGCCTCGGCGCGCCGGTCCTTCGGCACGAGTCCGCGGACGAGGAGCGTGCCCTGGGCGAGCGCGAGCAACGCGGCCTCGCGCGGCGCCGGAGCCGCGCCGTCGAGCAGCACGGCTGCGAGCCGCGCCCGCACCTCGGTCTCGTGCGCGGAGTCCACCGCAGGCCACCGCGTCGTCGGGAAGATGCCGAGGATCCGGCCGTCCTGGCGTCGGAGCAGCCCGCGGTCGGCCAGCCCCGAGAGCAGACGCGTCTGCAGGCCACGGGAGAGCGGCTCGACGAGCTCCGCCGGTTTGCGCGGCGTCGTCGCGATGACGGCGAGGGCCGCGTCGAGCTCGCGATGACCCGTGGGCGAACCGTCGGTCACGACGATGCGGCCGGGCTTGACCGTGCGGCCGTCGGAGGTCACGGCGCGGTCGCCCGAAGGTTCGACGCGACCCAGCATGGCGAGCTCGATGAGCAGCGCCCCGGCCAGGCGGAGGTCGAGGTGGGTGACCCAGGCGTCGGGCGCGCCGGACTCGTCGTCGTACGTGAGCAGCAGCAGGTCCTCGGCGATGATCACACTCCGAACCTAGCGGTCTGCGCCGTCAGGAGTGCCCGGCGATGGCGTGCGGCTCGTACCCCGCGGCGAGCGCCGCGTACTCGTCGGCGCTCAGCGCGAGATCCACCGCCGCGCCTGCGTCCGCCAGGTGCTGCGGCTTGGTGGCGCCCACGATCGGCGACGTGACCGCCGGGTTCGCCATGACCCAGGCGAGCGCCACCTGAGCCCGGCTCACGCCGCGCTGCCCTGCCACCTCGGCGACCTTCTCGACGATCACCCGGTCGCTGTCGCGGTAGAGGTTCTTGCCGAACTCGTCGGTCTCGGTGCGCGCGGTCGCCGTGTCCCAGTCCCTCGTCAGACGCCCCCGGGCGAGCGGGCTCCACGGGATCACGCCCACCCCCTGGTCCGCGCAGAGGGGGAACATCTCCCGCTCCTCCTCGCGGTACAGCAGGTTGTAGTGGTCCTGCATCGAGATGAACCGCGTCCAGCCGTTCATCTCGGCCGCGTGCTGCGCCTTCGCGAACTGCCACGCGTACATCGACGAGGCGCCGATGTACCTGGCCTTGCCCGCGCGGACGACGTCGTGCAGGGCCTCCATCGTCTCCTCGATCGGCACCTCGGGGTCCCAGCGATGGATCTGGTAGAGGTCGACGTAGTCCGTGCCCAGGCGCTTCAGCGAGGCGTCGATCTCGTGCAGGATCGCCTTGCGCGACAGGCCGGCCCCGTACGGACCCGGACGCATCCGGCCGTGCACCTTGGTCGCCAGGACGACGTCCTCGCGCCGCACCGCGGACCACAGCGCCCGACCCGTGAACTCCTCGCTGCTTCCACCCGAGTACACGTTCGCGGTGTCGAACGTGGTGACCCCCGCCTCGAGCGCGGCATGGATGATCGCGGTGCCCGCGGCCTCGTCGACCACCCACGGGTGCCCACCGCGGGACGGGTCACCCCAGCTCATGCAGCCGAGCGTGATGGCCGAGACCTGCAGTCCGCTGTTCCCCAGGCGTGTGTAGCGCATGGGGCCATCCAACACCCGGGCCCGCGCTGACCTCCGGGTGGCTAGGCCGCACGCGCCGGTCGCGGCGCCTGCCGCGTCGTCGTGCGGAGGCGGTAGAGGCTCGTCGACGCCGTGACGTAGAGCTCGGTCCCGTCCGGGCCGCCGAAGCACACGTTGCTCACCTTCTCCGGGACGGCGATCCGCTCGACGACGTCGCCGTCGGGCGACAGCACCTGGACGAACCCGTCGGAGGAGGTCCAGATGCGGCCCTCGACGTCCACCCGGAAGCCGTCCGACGGCCCCGGGCGCACGGTCGCGAACAGCCGGCCCGGACCGAGCCGCGGACCCTCGACCGGATAGACGCGGATGACGTCCGGATCGCCGGTGTCCGCGACGTAGAGCAGCGACTCGTCGGGGGCGAACGCCAGCCCGTTCGGGTGGTCCATGTCGGTCACGACGGCGGTGAGCTCACCGGTGCGCTCGTCGTACCGGAACACGTAGCAACCGCCGTACTCCTGCTCGCCGGGGTGGCCCTCGATCCCCGACGGCCGGATGCCGTACGGCGGGTCGGTGAACCAGATGGCGCCGTCGGAGGCGACGACGACGTCGTTGGGCGAGTTGAGGCGGTG
>CBINDH010000428.1:0-2241 GCA_966249365.1 uncultured Xylanimonas sp.
CCCGTCGAGACCACGCCTGCACTGCCGGTCGAGCCCCGTCGAGACCACGCCTGCACTGCCGGTCGAGCCCCGTCGAGACCAGGTTTCGACGGGGCTCAACCAGCAGGTGGGGCGGAACTCGACCACCACCGGGGCGATGAGTGGTGACGCACGGCGTCGTCGGACACACGACAGCGGAGTCACACACCCGAGGAGGGCAGACCGATGGGCATCGTCAGGCCGCACCTGTGGTTCGCGCAGGACGCCGAGAAGGCGGCCGAGTTCTACGCGAGCGTCATCCCGAACTCGCGCGTCACGAACGTCACCACGGCGCCCGCGGGCATCCCCGACGTGTCCGAGGGCGAACCGTTCATCGTGAGCCTCGAGCTCGACGGGATGCCGGTGGAGATGATCAACGCCGGCCCCGCGTTCCAGCTCGACGAGGCGTTCAGCTTCATCGTCGACTGCGAGGACCAGGCGCAGATCGACCACTATTGGGAGACCCTCACCGCCGACGGCGGCAAGCCCGGTCAGTGCGGCTGGCTCACCGACCGGTTCGGCGTCTCGTGGCAGGTCGTGCCGAAGCAGCTCGAGGAGATCTTCGGCGACTACACGAGCGAGGGCGGCAAGAAGGCGCTCGCCGCGATGTTCTCGATGACGAAGCTGGACATCGCAGCACTCCAGGCTGCCGGACGAGGAGACGGCTGACGCCGCAAGCCGGCTCACGTCGATCGGACCGGCGGCGCCCCTGGCCGAGGCGCCGCCGGTCCGATCGCAGCTTCGGCTAGAGGCCTAGGCCGGTCAGGAGACGGTTCAGCAGGTTGGCGATGCCGTTGAGGACGCCACCGACGCCCCCGTTGTTGTCCAGCAGGCCCGTGATCGCGCAGAGCAGGTTGCCGAGCAGGTTCCCCGCGCCCGGGACCGCCGTGATGTCGAGCACGATGGGATCGAGGTCGATCACCAGGCCCAGCAGGTCGAGGTGGAGCGGACCCAGGTCCAGGCTGAGGACGTCGCACACCTGCTGGGCGGTGACCTGAAGCGGCGTCGTGAACGTCGTTCCGCCGGTGGGCAGTCCGGTTCCGGTGATCGTGCCGGTGAGGACCAGCGCCCGGTCGACCACCTGCGCGGTCAGGTTGCTGATCTCGCCCGTGAAGGTGGTGCCGTCAGCGAGGGTTCCGGTGACCGGGAGCGACGTCGGCGCCGGCGCGGGGCGAGCGGCGGTCGCGACGGTTGCCGCGGGCGCCGCGGCACCAGGTGCCACCGCGAGCGCGGCGGGAAGGAAGCCTGGGGCGCTGGCCGGTGGAGGCCTGGTGGGCGACGCGGAGAGGGTCTTGCCCTCAGCCCGGGCGCCCACCCGATCCAGCCTAGGTGCCCTCGCGCGACAGCGCCGGTTCTCGATTTGCCCGTGTGCCCGGCCTGTCGCTGGGCCGCGAGAGAATACTGCGTGTGCTGACCGTCGCCACCGCCAACGTCAACGGGATCCGAGCCGCCATGCGGCGGGGGATGGACCGCTGGCTCGCCGACCGCTCGCCCGACGTCCTGCTCATGCAGGAGGTCCGGGCACCCGACACCGTGCTCGACGCGTTCTTCGACGGGTGGCACGTCGCGCACCAGGCCAGCGACATCAAAGGCCGCGCGGGCGTCGCGGTGGCGTCCCGGCTCCCCGTGCACGCCGTGCGCGTCGGGCTGGCCGCGCACCACGCCGACGGCGACGAGCCGCCCGTGGACACCGGGCGCTGGGTCGAGGCCGACCTCGAGCTGCCGCGCGGCGGGCTGCTGACGGTCGTCTCGGCGTACATCCACTCGGGTTCGACGTGGCCCGAGGACAACCCGGTCAAGATGATCGAGAAGTACGCGTACCTCGAGAAGGTCACCGCGCGCCTCGCCGAGCTCGGTAGGGAGGCGACGCCCGCGCTCGTCGCCGGCGACCTCAACATCGCCCACCAGAACGTCGACATCGCGAACTGGAAGGGGAACCTCAAGAACGCCGGGTTCCTGCCCGAGGAGCGCGCCTACCTCGACCGGTGGTTCGACGAGCTCGGCTGGACCGACCTGGGCCGCGCGCACGGCGGCGAGGGTCCCGGGCCCTACACGTGGTGGTCGTGGCGCGGGCAGGCGTTCGTCAATGACAAGGGCTGGCGCATCGACTACCAGCTCGCGAACCCGGCGCTCGCGCCGTCTGCGGTCAAGGTCGAGGTGGACCGCGCGCCGACGTACGAGGAGCGGTGGAGCGACCACGCCCCGGTCATCGCCACCTACGAC
>CBINDH010000429.1:0-2240 GCA_966249365.1 uncultured Xylanimonas sp.
CGGGCCTCGACCTCGTGCAGCACGCGGCGCAGGTACGTGTACGTCAGCGCGCCCGCCGTCTCCTCGTGGTGCTGCTCGAAGCCGTGCTTGGCGTACATCGAGAGGTTCTCCTTCGAGTCCTTCCCGGTGAACACCCAGATCTCCGTGACCGCCTCGGGCAGGTACGGGATGATCGCGAACAGCAGCGACGTGCCGATGCCGCGGCCCTGCATGTCGGGCGCGACGGCCAGACGCCCGAGCGTCGCCTTGTTGCCCTCGAGCTCGATGCGGATCGACCCGACCAGCCGGTGGCCCTCCCACGCGCCGATGGTGACGACGTCCTCGCGGGCGAGGTCCTCGCGCAGCTCGTGCAGGGTCTGCGTGAGCGGGGGGATGTTCGGGTCGTCGTACTGCTGCGCCTCCGTCACGAACGCGGCGCGGCGCAGCGTGAGCAGCTCCCCTGCGTCGGCGTCGGAGACGAGCGCGATGCGGGTGGGCTGAGCCTCGGAAGCCGGCGTGGCGTCGTTCATACCGCACATCCAACCAGGCCGTGGACATGGTGTGCGCGCGATGGCCGTACGGTGGTCCCGTGACCGACGCCTCCGCCCAGAACCCCACCGAGTGGGTCCTCACCATCTCCTGCCCCGACGGCCCGGGAATCGTCTCGGCGATCACGGGAGCGCTCGCCGCGCGCGGCGACAACATCACCGAGTCGCAGCAGTTCGGCGACCCCGCGTCAGGCCTGTTCTTCCTGCGCCTGCAGGTCGTCTCGTCCGCCACGCGCGACGAGCTGGTCGCCTCGCTCTCGCCGGCCTTCGAGAGCTTCGGCATGACGTGGCAGCTCGACGTCGTCGGACGCCGGATGCGGACGCTGCTGCTGGTGAGCAAGGCCGCCCACTGCCTCGTGGACCTGCTGTACCGCGAGCGCTCGCAGGGCATGCCCATCGACGTCGTCGGCGTCGTCGGCAACCATGCCGACCTGCGCGACATCGCGGAGTTCTACGGCAAGCCGTTCCACCACGTCCCCGTCACCAAGGACACGAAGGCCGACGCCGAGGCGAGGCTCCGCGCGCTGGTCGAGGAGCTGGACGTCGAGCTCGTCGTGCTCGCGCGCTACATGCAGATCCTGTCCGACGACCTGTGCCGCGACCTGGCCGGGCGAATCATCAACATCCACCACTCGTTCCTGCCGTCGTTCAAGGGCGCGCGCCCGTACGCGCAGGCGCACGAGCGCGGCGTGAAGCTCATCGGCGCGACGTCGCACTACGTGACGGGCGACCTCGACGAGGGGCCGATCATCGAGCAGGACGTCGAGCGGGTGGACCACTCGCGCGCCGTGGCCGACCTCGTCGCCATCGGCGAGGACGTCGAGCGGGCCACGCTCGCGCGCGCGGTGCGGTGGCACGCCGAGCACCGGGTGCTGCTCGACGGCCGCCGCACCGTCGTCTTCCGCTAGTTCCGCCGGGCCGGCGTCACAGGTTGCAGGTGTAGGTGACGCCGTCGACCTCGTGGACGCCGTTGCCGAGCTCCTGGCAGGTCTCGACGAGGTGCAGCCCGGCGAGGACCGCGACGACGATGGCGATCGTCGTGACGACCAGCACGACCGCGCCCAGGATGATGCCCGCGAGCGCCAGCCCGTTCTTCTGACCGGCACGGCGGGACTTGACGAGGGCGACGATCGACAGGATCACGCCGACGAGCGCCAGCGGGCCGAAGAACGCGAGCACGAAGCCGGCGATGCCGAGCCCCTTGCCCGGGTCCACGGGGGCGGGCGCGGCGTAGCCGACGGGTGCGCTGGGGGCCTGCGGGGCGTCGGGGTACGACATGGTGGTCTCCTGTGTCAGGGTGCGTCCGGTTCGGGCGTTTCGCCGAACCGGACGCACCCTGGCACATCGGGGTCCTCGCGTCGAGCGCCATCTCGCTCGACGGGAGGTCCTACCCCTGCACGAGGACGGCCACGGTGCGCGGCGGGACGGTGACCGTGCCCGTGGTCGCGTCCCACGTCGTTCCCCGCACGACGTCGTCGCTGCCCGACTGCTGGATCGGCGACAGGGCGAAGTCGCGGCCGGCGAGCGCCGGGACCGTCTGGGTCGTCGACGACGGCGAGGCGTTGAACACGACCAGGACGCCGTCGAGGGAACGGTCGACGTCCGCACCGACGGTGTCGTCGACGAGCATCGTGATGACGCCCGGGGTGGCGTCGGGCCCGGCGAGCGGGAAGCTGACCTTCTGGTTGATCAGGTCGGCGCTGCCCAGCCGGA